>CAZHHF010000011.1:3839-20121 GCA_964531905.1 uncultured Bacteroides sp. | reverse complement strand
TCGACAGCGGTTCGATGCCTTACGCGCAGTTGCATTATCCGTTTGAGAACAAAGAGGGTCTTGATTCGGGTGAACTCTTCCCGGCCGATTTTATCGCTGAAGGTGTGGACCAGACCCGTGGATGGTTCTTTACACTTCACGCTATAGCCGGAATGGTTTTTGACCGGATCGCCTACAAGACCGTGATTTCCAACGGACTTGTGCTTGACAAGGTCGGCAACAAGATGTCGAAGCGTCTTGGAAATGCCGTCAACCCGTTCGAGACTATCGAGAAATATGGTTCTGACCCAGTGAGATGGTATATGATCGCCAACTCGTCTCCGTGGGATAATCTTAAATTTGACACTGCGGGTGTGCAGGAGGTTTCGCGCAAACTTTTCTCCACCCTGTATAATACTTACCAATTCTTTGCCCAGTATGCCAATGTGGACGGTTTTACCGGTGCTGAGGCGCAGATCCCGCTGGCTGAGCGTCCCGAGATCGACCGTTGGGTAATTTCACTGCTCAACACTCTTATCAAGGATGTTGACTCGGCATTGGCTGATTATGAGCCGACCAAAGCCGCGCGCGCGATCAATGATTTCGTAGGCGACAACCTCAGTAACTGGTATGTTCGTCTAAACCGTAAACGTTTCTGGGGCGGCAAGATGGATAAAGACAAACTGTCGGCTTACCAGACGTTATACACATGTCTTGAGACTGTGGCGTTGCTGATGGCTCCGATAGCTCCGTTCTATGCCGACAAGCTTTATTTCGATCTTACGTCGGTCGCACGCGACAATGCGAAGTCGGTTCACCTGGCTAAATTCCCGGTTGCCGATGACTCGGCTATCGATAAGGAACTTGAACAGCACATGGCAGTGGCTCAGCATGTCACTTCAATGGTGCTTGCTCTGCGCCGCAAAGCGTCGCTCAAGGTTCGTCAGCCGCTCACAACTTTGATGATTCCGGTTGTAGATGCAGCCCAGCGCGAGGCTGTAGAGTCTATGAAGGATTTGATTCTCAGTGAGGTTAACGTGAAGAATCTGGTTATTGCCGGCGATGACGACAATGTGCTGGTTAAACGCGTGAAACCTGACTTCAAGAAACTCGGACCGAAGCATGGTAAGCTGATGAAACAGGTGGCTGCTGCGATTTCAGAAATGAGTCAGGCCGATATACGTGCGCTTGAACGTGACGGAAAGGTTCAGTTAACTGTCAACGGTGAGTGTGCGGTAATCGATCTGGAAGATGTTGAGGTTATTTCCGAGGATATCCCCGGATGGCTTGTTGCCAATGAGGGAAATCTGACGGTGGCACTCGATATCACTGTGACTCCCGAGCTTCGTCAGGAGGGTGTGGCACGCGATCTGATCAACCGAATCCAGAATCTGCGTAAATCGCGCGACTACAATATCACCGACCGAATCCGTGTCGTGGTTGAACCTAACGAGTTTACCGACGATGCCATCGCCTCTTTCCGCGATTATATCGCAGGGCAGATCCTGGCAACCGAAATCAGTGTGGCTCCGATTGCCGAGATTGCCGAGGATGAGCGTCTCGATATTGACGGTACTCCGGTCAATATTCATGTAGAGTTAGTATAAAACTCATATATATATTTATTTATGTCATAACCTTGAAAAACAAATCGTTTATGGAAGAAAAGACCAGATATACCGACGAAGAACTTCAGGAATTCAAGGAAATTATTCTCGCTAAGCTTGAAAAAGCTCAGCGAGAATATAATTCCCTTGTTGAAGAGCTTACAAATAACGGTGGTAATGATACATCGGATACTTCGCCGACGTTTAAAACTCTCGAGGAGGGCGCAAGCACTCTCGGAAAAGAGGAAGCGAGCCGCATGGCGCAGCGTCAGGCTAAATTCATTCAGCATCTTAAGGCTGCGTTGATGAGAATCGAGAACAAGACTTACGGAATCGACCGCGAAACAGGACTGCTCATTCCGAAAGAGCGTCTGCGTGTGGTTCCCCACGCTACTCTCAGTGTTGATCAGAAGAACGCAGGTAAACGTTAAAAATCAGATTTGAAAGTGAAAATCAGCAGAGGTTATCTTGCATTATTCATCATCCTGGCGGTAATAATAATCGATCAGGTGGTGAAGATATATGTTAAAACTCATTTTTATTACGGCGAGAGTGTTACAGTTGCCTCGTGGTTCCAGATTCTGTTTATCGAGAATAACGGAATGGCGTTCGGAATGGAACTTGGCAGCAAGATATTCCTCAGTTTGCTGAGAATAGTGGTAGTGGGGCTTGTCATATACTATATAGCTAAGATACGGAATAATCCGGAATTGAAAACCGGTTTTTTCGTGTGTCTGTCGCTTATAGTGGCCGGAGCTGCAGGAAATATCATCGACTGCTTGTTCTACGGTCTCATTTTCAATAATCCGCTTCCTCCCGAAGTTGCCGTACTCTTCCCCTCGTCGGGCGGATATGCTCCGCTGCTCGAGGGTAGGGTAGTAGACATGCTTTATTTTCCACTGTTCAGCTTTTATTGGCCTGACTGGCTTCCGCTGGTCGGTGGTGAACGCTTTCTGTTTTTCCAACCGGTGTTCAATGTCGCCGATGCGGCGATCTCGGTTGGTATCATCGTTCTGATTCTGTTCTATTCTAAACAACTAAACGCGCTTCATAAAAGCAGTGATGCAGATGGCGGCAACGATGTGAAGCCGTCGGAGGAGGAATAATGAGAAAGTTGCCTGCGATTCTGGCTGTGACGGTTTTTCTGTCGCTTATCGGGTGCCGTTCGACGCCCGACAATGTGCTGACTCCCGATGAGATGGCCGATCTGCTGGTTGATATACATCATGCCGAAGCTATAGCCGACGTTCAGTATTCGCGTTACAGTCCCGACACCATGAGGGCGGCTCTGCGTCAGTCGGTCTATGACCGCCACGGTATCACGCAAGCCGATTTCGATACGTCGCTGGCATGGTATGGTCACCATATAGAGAAATATATCGATCTTTACGATGTGGTGATCGAGCGGCTTGAGAAACAGGTTGAGCAGGCCGGATCCTATAAGGGTGCCGGCGGTTTCCTGTCGGGTGATTCGGTCGATGCCTGGGATGGATCGTCGCACTATGTGCTGACCCGACGTTCGCCGGCTCATTATCTTGATTTCAATATTCCGCGCGATGACAACTGGAGGAATGGTGACAGTTACACCTGGCAGTTCAAGGTGTTCAACCGCCTGTCGCCGATGGAAGTGGGAGTGTTTGTCGACTATGGCGACGGATCGACCGATTATATGACGTCGACTGTCGAGCAGGACGGCTGGTTCAGGACCACTGTTGCACTTGATTCGTTGAGGGATCCTCAAAGTGTCTACGGGTATATTTTCGTTGAACCCCGCACCGATGAGGAGATCTATATCGACAGTCTGAGTCTTATCCGCAAGCGTTTCGTTGAGCCAACCTATCAGCGCCGCTATCAGCAGCGACGATTCAAATATGGCAAGAGGTAGTGATCGGCGCAGGTTGCGAGTGCTGGCGCGTCAGGTGATGATCGGCGACCGATTCCGTCAGCTTCAGGTGGTGTCGGTCGATAACGGGAATGTGATCCTGGAGCCTTTCGAACGCGAGACAGCCGCGACGCTTTTCGTCGATGCTCCGCTCGCTGTCCTGAAAAAAGAGAGGGCCGATGATCTGCTGATTGATATTTTAAATTCGATCGACAGTTTCGATGCGCTTGTGAAATTTCTGCGGGAATCCGGCGTTTGTATCCCTCATGACGGGATGCCGGGAGTTTTGATCCGTCTTGAAGTTGGAAAATGCTCTGTGTTGTCAGGCTCTTTTTGCTGATTGATAAAAGTGTATATGGAATAGTAAAATATTTGAAGAAGATATAGGAGAATCAAGCATATTTGATAGCTATAAATGTTAACAGAGTTAAAATTGTTACGTGTGTTGTAATAATGTTCATAATGTTGTAAATAATTAATTTTTTGGATGTTTTATTGTTCGAAAAGTCGAGAATAAGACGTGAATATGTTAACTAAAGTTAAATATTAGGGGGGGGGGTGGTTAATAGATGTTTACTAATTTTGGTGGTGTGTAATATATAAGTAATTTTGCCACTTGTAATGGATGAGCATATAGTTCTGATGGATGTGACCTCAGAAAGTAAGGTTCTGATTATTATTGATTTAGTAAAAAAACACGCAAAACCCGATATATGAAGATCAGAGCGATTTTTGTTATTTTATCCCTGCTGTGCCTGCTACCGATACAAATGCATGCTCAAAAGACTGTTATAAAGACTAATTTACTGTATGATGTGACCGCAAACGCCAATATCGCCGTAGAAACACGTGTGGCTCCCCTATGGACAATGGATTTCTCAGGGAATCTTAATCTGTGGAAGTTTTCGGAAGGAAAACAGTGGCGCAACTATGTGATTCAACCCGAAATACGCCGCTGGTTATGCCGTCCGTTCTCGGGTCACTTCTTTGGCGCCCATCTTCTTGGCGGTCAGTATAATATAGGTAAAGTCGATATGGACTTCATGCTGCTCGGAACCGATTTCGGCAAGCTGAAGAACGCACGTTATCAGGGATGGTTCGCCGGCGCCGGCATCGCCTACGGTTACGACTGGGTTATCAACCGCCGATGGAACATCGAGGCTGAGATAGGACTCGGATGGACCTATACGCGGTTCGATAAATTTCCATGCGCGCACTGCGGAACCAAACTTGAGGAGAACAAGGCACATAATTATTTCGGCCCTACCAAAGCAGCCGTTAACCTGATCTACGTTTTCTGATAAAAACACCACCGATATGAAAAGATACATATTAAACAGTATTGCAGCAATCACAATGGCTTCAGCCGCGTTAACCGCTGCGGCCGACAATGCGAATTGGTTCAAGGTGTCGAAAGTCAACGTTGGCCGTCAGGGTAACGAACTTGTGGTGTCGTTCGAGACCGATGCCAACCTCGTTAAGCCGGGACGTGACCGCGAAGTGGTGTTTACTCCCGTAATACGTTCGCTTGAAGGAACCGACAGCGTGGAGCTTGATCAGATAACAGTTTCGGGACGTAACGCCTACTATGCTCACTTGCGTAATCACGATATGGAGGCGGGCGAGAAAATTTACCGTGGCGGATCGGGCGAGACTATCTCGTTCACCGAAGCGGTTCCGTTCGAGCAGTGGATGAAACAGTGCCGCGTGGTGATGCGCGAAGAAAGTCAGAACTGCTGTGATCCACTCGAACCGCTCGGCGAGACCCCCGTTGCCGAACTTGATTTCGTTGAGGTGCCGTTCACCCCGTCGTTCCGATATGTGAATATTCTCGGCGACAGCGCGGTGGTTCTTACGGCCGAAGGAAAAGCCTACGTTGACTTCATAGTCAACCGCACCGAGATCAGGCCTACCTACCGTCGCAACAAGGTTGAGATCGCAAAGATCATCGAGTCGATCGACCGTGTGAAAAACGATCCCGACGCAACCATAACCCGTATAACCATCAAGGGTTTCGCTTCGCCCGAAGGACCTTATTCCAACAACGTCCGTCTGGCAATGGGGCGTACCGCTTCATTGAAGGAATATGTTCGCGAGCATTATAACTTCGATCCCGAGATCATGGCCACCGACTATGAACCCGAGGACTGGGAAGGGCTGCGTAACTGGCTCAAGACCTGCACGCTCCCTCACCGCGAGGAGATTCTCGAGATTGTTGACTCGAAGATGGAGCCTGACCCGAAGGATCATGAGATACGCCGCCGTTTCCCCCAGGAATATAAACTGATTCTCGACAGCGTTTATCCCGGTCTGCGTCACTCGGACTACACCGTGAAATATGCGATCAAGACCTACGTTGATATTGATGAACTGAAACGGGTGTTCAAAACCGATCCGCGACGTCTGCGTCCGGTCGATTTCTCACGAATCGCAGCTACCTACGAGCCGGATAGTCCTGAATTCCGTGAAACGTTCATGAAGGCTGTGGAGATTTATCCCAACAGCGAGGAAGCCAACCTCAATGCCGCCAATATCTCTATGGCACAGAACGATCTGAAAGCCGCCGCTACCTATATCGCCAAAGCCGGAGATACTCCCGAAGCGATCTACACCCGCGGAGTGCTTGCGGCGCGCACCGGTGACCTTGAACGCGCGGCCAACTATCTGAAGATGGCTGCCGATCTCGGACTCGACATCGCAACCGAAGAACTCGCCACTCTTAAAGCGAACCGCGATCGCGAAAACGTCAAATATCTGATAGAGATTCAAAAATAAGCTTTCATCACGCTAAACAATTCAATTATATATATATTTATTAATCATCATTATTATTTAATTTTTATGAACACATTCAAAAAACTGCTGTGCGGTCTCGCAGTTATGGGCATGTTTACAGCTTGTAGCAGCGACGAACCCAAAGGTGGCCCGGCTATCGACGCAGCGAAAGGTGATTTCTTCACCACTCTTACTCTCTCAGTGCCTGTGTCAAGAGCAGAAACTATTGACCACACCGGCAACACCAACTCAAGCGACGGCTATGAAGTAGGTCAGGATTCTGAAAACACTGTTGGTAGCGTAATCATCGTGCTTGCAACCAACAATGGTCTCACCACTCCTTCAAGCTACACTTACATTACTTCAAATCAGGCTACTCCTGTAAATGCCGGAACAGTAAACGGTCAGATTGCTTATCAGGTTACTTTCCAGAGCGAAACTCTTGTAGCAAATGCAGGAAAACAGATCTGCGTGTTCGCAATCTGTAACCCGACTGAAGAACTCGTTGCCGATCCTTCTCTCATCTTCAAGGGAGACGGTACCGATCTTCTCGGAACAGGTAATGACAATCTCGCAGCTATCACTACTCCCAACAAGTTCCTCATGACCAACTTCTCGTTGACCAAAGTTATTCTTCCTTCTGCTGAGGATCTCCGCACCACTTATAACAAGGAGTCTAACCCGTTCAACCTCGGTATAGTTCAGGTAGAGCGTGTGGTTGCACGTTTCGACTACAAGCAGAAAGAAGCCGGTGCTGTAGAAGTTGAGGAAGGCGTTTCTGTTAATCTCGCTGCAAACCAGTATCCTATCATGGTTGGTGCAACTCCCTATGTTCCCGAAGTTGAGCCTTCTAAAGAGCCAATGAAAGATCCTGAAACAGGTGAGCAAATGGTAAATCCCGCAACCGGTGAACTGATGTGGATTCATTATCCCGGAATACCTGCACAGGAAGCCGTTCCCGCTCACGTGGCCGGTTATGTTGAAATCGACGGTATGGCAGCTTTCAACATCGCAAAAGAATACTATTATCTTCCCCGCGTGGCTACTGTAGACGCTAATGCAATCAGCGATGTTATCACTTGCGGTCTCGAAACTCCGCTGCCGTCATGCTGGGTAGTTTCTCCCTACTACCAGAATAAACTGGCTGCAACTCTTGATCTCGGATGGATCCGTACGGCCTACAATGACAATATGCTCGGCGAAGAAAGCGTAAGCTTTATCCCCGGAAACCTCACATTCACCACTATGGATAAACTCGTTACCGATGATAACGATGAAAACTGGGGGCCCAACAATCAGGGTATCAAAGATTACAAAATCTGGCGCTATGTAACTGAAAACACTATCCCCGGTGTTGAATCACAGCGTCACGGTATCACTACCGGTGTTTGCTTCCGTGCAAAACTCGCTCCTGTTAAAAATGCCGGTATCGAAGATGCTCTTACTACAGTTATCGAAGCAGGTGAAAAACCTATCTATGTATTCGGTAACGAAATCGTAGGTGACCTTGATCTCCTCAAAGCTAAAGTAACTGAAGATCCCACCACTCCTCTCGCAGTTGCTTTCCGCGTAACAGCTCAGGCTAACGGTTACGCAGAAACTGTTACTCCCGATGATGTGACAGAAGATTTCACCATGACAACTAAAGGTGGTCTTAAGATCCTCGTTCCTCAGGATGGTAAATATTACTTCTACTATTACTACTACAACCGTCACTGGGACAATGGTGAACCCACCCAGATGCGTAACATGGAGTTTGCAACCGTTCGTAACAACGTTTACAAACTGTTCGTAGAAGAGATCAACCAGTTCGGTCACACTGCAAGTCCTGACAACGATCCCGAGCCTGAAAAACCGGAAGATCCCGATGAAGAATCTAAAGTTTACTTCCGTGTTCAGGTTCGCGTTCTCCCCTGGGTTGTTCGCATCAATAACATTAAATTCTAATTAATACTCTCTAAATCGGCACCGTCGGGGCCGGCAACGGTCCCGGCGAGGTCACGCCGCTAATTCAAAACTTGATGAAATTTTTAAAAAATATCATCCGATCCCGCTTCGTCGGCGCAATCCTCGCGGTTGCGCCGGCAATAGCCGGATTGTCGTCGTGCGACGCTTTCAACGAAACACTCGAACCATGTCCGAGCGGAGTGGTCCTGCGTTTTATCTATGATTATAATCTGGAGTTCGCCAATGCGTTCCCTTCACAGGTCGACTGCCTGACGCTCTTTGTCTATGACGCCGAGGGTAACTATGTGGAGACCCGCACCGAAACTTCCGATAAGCTTGCCGACGAAAACTACCGCATGATTCTCGATCTGCCCGAAGGCGAATATCAGTTCGTTGCCTACGGCGGAATGGAATGTGATGAAAGCTCGTTCCATTTTATAAGCGTGCCGGCTCCCGGCTCGAAAATTGAGGATCTTTCGGTTGAACTCAACAGCGGTATAGCCAATGAAGCCGAAGGGAAAAATCTTCATCCCCTTTTCTACGGACGCATCAGCGCCGAGGTCCCGTCGGGAGCAACCGATTACACCTACGCTACGCTGCCGATGATGAAGGACACCAACAACCTCCGTATCCTGCTTCAGGAACTTAGCGGAGCGCCGGTCGATGACAAGGATTTCGAATTCACTATCATCGACGACAACACATTGATGGCGTGGAACAACGATGTTGTCCCGCAGGCAAATGTGGAATACCATCCGTGGACAACCGGTCAGGTTTCGACCGGAGAATTACCCGACGGAGGCGAGGTTGTGATGGCTTACGCCGAGCTGAGTTTCCCCCGGCTCGTGCTTACCAACTCACCTACATTGCTTATTACCCGCCGTTCCGACGGCTCAGAAGTCGTAAGACTTCCGCTCAACAACTATCTGCTCGCTCTCAAGAGCGACGTGTTCAAGGATATGCCGCAGCAGGAATTCCTCGACCGCGAGAGCATGTGGTCGATGATCTTCTTCCTTGACCACCGTAATAAATGGGTTACAGTCCAGATCATAGTCAAAAACTGGGTTGTACGCATCAACAACACATCTCTATAACCACAGTTCTAATAAAGAATAATGCTGAAGTATCTTAAATCGACAATAATGCTTGGCTTGGCGCTCATGCTTGCCGGCTGTTCCGGAGACTCCCGCGAGGTTCCGGCACCTGCCGCAGTGCGTGATGGCGACATCAACCTGTGCATTTCAGTGTCGACCCACGATGCCCAGCAGTTCAGTACCACCGACATAGAGTCGGTTCCCAACGATACTACCTATTTCGAAGCTCCAGCCTATATTTACGAGCAGATCAACACCCTGCGCGTGATAATCACGTTCCCCGACGGAACAGTGGAGTTCAACGACTACATAAATTTCGCTCAGGCGACTACGACCATCGTAAAAGACCGTGTCTACAAGACCAAGATCCCCGGAAAACGAAAGATTTACCTGATCGCCAACGAAGCATCGGTTCCCGACGCATCGTCTAATTTCCGCGTGTTCCCGGGCAGCAAGATAGGTAACATCACCGATATGATCCTGTCGGCTGCCAATGCCGGCGAGCCGCTGATCGACAATACCGGCAGCGTTAAGAAATATCTCCCGATGACCGAGCAGTTCGATGTCGACATCAAGACACCTCCGGTCGATTACGAAGGCGATTACTGGCAGTATGCCAACCTGTTCATTACCCGCGCCGCATCGAAATTCTCGTTCAGCATCGAAACGCCGAAACCTTCGGCCGATCAGATCAAAGTTAAACGGGCGGTGATAAACGCTATCGGCGACCGCGAGTATCTTTTCCCCACCGGAACAACTTATGAACCATACAAATACGTTGACGACAGAGCGATTCCCGACGCCATGCGCGGACGACTCATCACGGCATATAAAGTTCCCGACGGGTCGGTCAACTCTTCGCTGACATTTGATTTCGGCGATCGATTCACCTTCGACAGCAAAACGACCGCTCCGATCAAATACGCTCCCGAAATATATTTCCCTGAGACCGCATTAAACGGCAAATATACGGCTACGTTTACCGTGGAGTATGCCGACGGATCGACCGCCGATTTCACGGCCGAGCTGCCTAATCTGCCGTCGCTCCCGCGTAACACCCATGTCGTTATCTTCGTTTCGTTTGACCCGGTTAAGCTCAAAGCCAATGTCGATGTAGTCCCTTATTACGGACTCGAACTTGATCCGCTGTTCGGATTTGACGATCTTTTGGATAAACCGATGCCGGAACCCGATCCTGATCCCGATCCCGATATCGATGTTTAAAATCAATATATTACATCCCGGACGCACGAGCCGTGCGTCCCTACAATTGCCGATCGAACTCATTTTTAAGAATTTGCAATGGAATTGAAAAAGATAAATATAACCGTTATCGCTGTGCTGGCTCTGATAGTCACCACTCTTTTCAGTTGTGTCGACGATTTTCCTTTACCCAACAAGGTGATAGGCGAAGGAAATGCCGAGATTTCAGCTACGGTTTCGTTTAATCCGCTCGTATCGACTCTCGACCGCGAGAGCCGTGCGGCAGGCGATGCCATCAAGAATATTGAGACCGTGACGGTGGTTGTCTACAACAATCAGAAACAGCTTTATAAGATATTCTATAACGATCAGCTCAATCCGTCGGTCGATATCGACGGAAATAAAGATATGCCGGCCGATTCGGTCAAATATGCTGTTGCTGATGTTAAGGGAGGCCAGGCCGAGGCAACAACCGCCAAAGCGTCGATAACTTTCCCCGAGGAAATTCCGTTCGGCAAATATTATATCTATGCCGTGGCTAATGTCGATGAATCGCTGATTAATGATGAAACAGTTTCCACTCCCGAAGATCTGAAAAGAATCACAACCGAATGGAATCCCGGTAACGTGAGAGCCAACAGCCAGATGTTCGGCTATTTCACGAATGTCGACGATCAGCAGAGCTACGGTTTCGATGCCCCTGAATCGATTGTCAACAACACCCACACCGAACTCCATGCGTGGATCAAGCGTTCGGCATCGAAAGTGACCGTGGTTTACGACGGTTCCGGACTCCATCAGGGAGTAACCGTTTATATCCATAAGGTAACCATCAAGGATATCCCGAAATATTGTGCGCTCGGTGAATTTAACTCTCCCCATAATCTCGATAGCCTTATCGCAAACGGAGAAACCATCTATTACGCCAAAAACAACGAAGTGAACGGCCCGGTTGACACCGACCTCTATCCCGACGTCAACAGCTATCTTAACTGGATGCCTGTCAATAAAGGTAACGGCCCGAAAGGTGCTGTAATAATTAAAAATGACAGCACAAAAATCCGTCATCCCGAAACCGCTGAGGCACTATATTTCTATGAGAACATGCAGGGTGACTACCCCGGGCAGCGCGCGTTCGATAAGCGTCAGCTCGCTGACTCTATAGGAGAGAATATCAACAAACCTAATCAGCCCGGATATAAGGATAATGTTAAATACGGAACCTATATCGAGGTTGAGGGATATTATGAGTCGACCAATCCCAATTATGTATCGAACGGTAAGATCAAATACCGTTTCATGCTCGGAAAGAATATAACCTATAACTACAATGCCGAGCGTAACTATCATTATAAACTGACGTTAGGGTTCAAAGGATGGGCCAACCAACCCGACTGGCATATAGAATATGAGGAGGATAAGCCCGATCTTTTGGTGCCTAACCGTTACTATGTGTCATACCTTTATAACCATAAGAGTATGTTCCCTGTACGTCTTGTGGGCAAGGCGAAATCTCTTGAAGTCAGGATCATTGAAAATAACTGGGCGCCATTCGACTCCACTGCTCCAGCTGATGACTATACAAGTGACCCGGTTCCTCCTTGTATAGTTGGTACCGGCGAAGAGGCCTTCAGATGGAATAGATGGGTTTATGTTTGTAATGCAAGCGGTGGTGACCCTAAGGATCCTACAAGCGGTGGAGTACCTGGTTATTTTAATGGTAAAAACTCTCCCTGGCTTGGTTTTCTTGCTTTAACTGTTCCAATTAATGATGAACATAAGGCGTTGCCTACCAGCTTGTTTCAGGATAAAACACAACATTGGTATGATGATGATGATCATGGTCATAGGGATCCAGGTAAGAATTCTCAGGATCTTCTGGAGAATTATTACAAAGGTAAAGGAGGTGATGATATGTTTAAAACTTCTAAATATAAAGAATGTTATCTGAACTATATCCCTCAGGATCATCGTGAGTTCACTATAATAGATCCTGAAGGTGGTACTGCTATTATGAATACCGATAATAACGCGGGTTATAATGGATGTGAGATGACAGTTGCTCCCGATGGTTCCAAAACCGTTCAGTTCCCGTTATGGACACGTCCCAAGTCCATGATCTGGATTTCGGGATTTACCGGTAATAATCCGTATGACACGTATCAGCGTATGGCTAAGATCAAGATTACCGGTGTATTTGAACGCACGGGTAAATCTGATACTACGATAACGAGAATTGTTCCTATTTATCAGGTACGCCGTGTTGTTAATCCGAAAGTAGTATGGCGTAAATGGAATGCTACTGACCGTTTTCATGTAGTTCTTATGCACCGCAATGACCCTCTTGCGTCTACAGAATATACTCCGTTTGAATCTGATGGTGAATGGAGAGCATCGATTGACGCAGGTGATCATACTTTCATGCAGCTTGATCCCGGGTTGGGCAGTAAGCGTGAAGGAGAATATATTGTAGGTAACACCGGTTCAAATGTCGATTTTTATATCAATTTTAGAGCGCCACTTGCTTCTCACGACCAGACCGCGTGCGCGACCATTAAGGTTGAATATCATGGATTTACTTGTGTCCATACGATTTTTGTGCGTCAAGGTTATGATTGCCCACTTGATATTGCCGGTGATGGTACTCGATGGAGCAGCTATTCATTGTATAGTTGCGGTAATGGTGAAAAAAATAAAGCCGGTCGTTACGAAGCAACGTTGACAGTTAGTCCTCTTGCATTAGGAACTCTCTTCAAGCGTGGTAACGTTAAGCAAGGTATATTGCTGAAAAATGACTTAACTTATAAAGTTCTTGAAGCTGTAAATGGAGGCTCGTTCGAACTTTCCAATGGTACTTACGCTTCGTGGAATGATATATCAAATGATAATAGTCATGAATTTGACGGCTGGGGTGAATTTGAAGCTGTGGTTGATAATACTGACCGAATTTACAAGGTTCCAACCTTCGAACAGTTTACAAAATTGATGAATGAAGACTTCGGATTCGGTATTATGTACGCTGATGGCGCAACTGAAACTGCTAAAAAGCCGGAGATCGCACATGGCTTTAGTGTATTTGACGAGAAGTATGATACTAATAATAATACTTCGGAAAAAGGTATGCGCGGCGTTATAGTTTATAATGTCAATACAGCCAATCAGATATTCTTCCCTCTAAGTGAGACTGGAATGGGACGCCGAACACAAGCAGCCATGCCCAACGATAATTATAAAGGCTATTTGCGATATGGCGGGGTGTATTGGCTCTTGGATGTAAATAAGACTAATCATTACTATAGCATTGCAAATGTGGGTGTACCCGAAAATAATAGAGCTGCAGCTGCAAATCGTTTCCGCCCTATACCATATAGTACCAGAAGTAATCCCGGTGCTGTATATTGGCTTGATAAAATGGGAGGAAATGATCCAAAATTGGAAGACCGATGCCCCGCATGGGATTTTAACTATTTCGACATGAACGTAGGTCGATATGATACCGGCGTGCTGAACGATGCCATACCCATCAAGCTCATCTATGTGGGAGACGTTAAATAATAAATAGCTTATAACCTTAATAAATAAAAGGGATCGTGTCATTTTGAATGTGTATGACACGATCCCTTTCCCATTGATATTGTTGATGGCTTCATGTAACAATTTGATTATCAGTGCGTTGCGGCTGCTCCACGAAGCAGCGGGTAGAGCCGTGTGAGCGATTTATGTAGTGGCGCATCTCCGAAGCGCTATGTTATTGATATTCAGTACCCCACGTTTCACGTGGGGTTATGTATGTAATGCGTCTCCGACGCAGTATCGCCATGCATCGTCATTATGCAAGTGAGAGCGTCGAGAACGTGTGATTGATTATGACGTCGAGCATCTCCGAAGCCCTATATAGCTGATATTCAGTACCCCACGTTTCACGTGGGGTTATGTATGTAATGCGTCTCCGACGCAGTATCGCCATGTATCGGCCATAATGCAAGAGAGCGCGTCGGAGACGCGTGATTGATTATTACGTTGGGCATCTCCGACGCAGTATCGCCATGTATCGTCATTATGCAAGTGAGAGCGTCGGAGACGCGTGACATTATTAACCCCACGTGAAACGTGGGGTATTGATACTGAAGGATATAGGGCTTCGGAGATGCCCAACATGTCATCAAGGGAACGCACATTTATTTGCATATATCACATATCCTTTGTACTTTTAAAACAAAAATGAGTTGCTCACGATCACTATTCCACATTGTTATAAACACTTATCGTCGCCGGATGACAATCCCTGAATCGCACTGCGATGATCTATACCGATACATTTCCGGCATAATCTTGAATAAACACAGCTCGGTTTACAGTATCAATGGTGTGGGAAATCACATTCACATATTATTGGATCTCGCCACCTCGGTTGCCTTAGGTGACCTGATAAAAGAGATTAAGGTGAGTAGTAACACCTGGATGAAATCCAGCGGTAATTTTCCCGATTTTTATAGGTGGGGAAAAGAGTACTATGCGTGTTCTATTTCTCCTAAAAACGCACCAGCCGTTGATGAGTATATCAGGAATCAGAAAATACATCATCGGCAATCGCATTTTGATGATGAATTGAGGAAATTGGTCATTAATAGTGGAAATCAGTGGAATGATAATATGCTGCAATAGTGCGTTGTTGGGCATCTTCGAAGCCCTATATAGCTGATAGTCAGCGCCCCACGTTTCACGTGGGGTTGTGTATGTAATGCGTCTCCGACGCAGTATCGCCATGCATCAGCCATAATGCAAGAGAGCGCGTCGGGAACGTGTGATAGATTATGACGTTGGGCATCTTCGAAGCCCTATATAGCTGATAGTCAGCGCCCCACGTTTCACGTGGGGTTGTGTATGTAATGCGTCTCCGACGCAGTATCGCCATGTATCAGCCATAATGCAAGAGAGTGCGTCGGGAACGTGTGATAGATTATGACGTAGGGCGTCTCCGACGCAGTATCGCCATGTATCGTCATTATGCAAGTGAGAGCGTCGGAGACGCGTGACATTATTAACCCCACGTGAAACGTGGGGTATTGATACTCAAGGATATAGGGCTTCGGAGATGCCCAACCGATTACATCTTATAATTATGCGCCATCTCGTTGATATGCTCGAAGATGCGTTCATCGGCGGGGGTGAGTTCACGGTTGCGGCGAGCCATTACGCGGCGGGCGATGTCGAAAAACTTCGAGAGAGGCACGTCGGTGAAGCCGGCGCGTGATCCTTCGGAGAACGAGGCGAGGAAGTTGCGCTGAAAGCCCGATCCGTAGACGTTGACTCCGACGCCAAGCACGGTGGCGGTGTTGAACATGGTGTTGATGCCGGCTTTGGAGTGGTCGCCCATGATGAGGCCGCAGAACTGCAGGCCGGTGCGGGTGAAGCGGCGCGCGGTATAGTTCCAGAGCTTGATTTCGGTGTAGTCGTTCTTGAGGTTCGAGGCAACGCAGCCGGCTCCGATGTTACACCATTCGCCGATAACGGCATTGCCGAGGAAGCCGTCGTGGGCTTTGTTGCTGTAGCCGATCATCACAACGTTGTTGATCTCGCCGCCAACCTTGCACCACGGGCCGACGGTGGTTGCGCCGTAGATTCGGGTTCCCATGTTGACTACCGAGTGGTCGCCGACGGCGATAGGGCCGCGGAGGCAGCTCCCTTCCATTATTTCGGCATCACGGCCCACGTAGACCGGTCCTTTCGATGTGTTTATTATCGCACCCTGAACAACGGCGCCCTCTTCAATGAATATCAGCGATGGATCGCCG
>CAZHHF010000011.1:0-3829 GCA_964531905.1 uncultured Bacteroides sp. | reverse complement strand
ACTCATGGAGCGGCATGGTCTTGCGGCGGTAGGTTATACGGGCGAAGTCGCTGCGGAGAGCCTCGTCGTTAAGTAAAAAGATGTCGTAGAGATAGTTTACGGCAGTTATGGCGCCGGTGTATTCAACCGCATCGGCGCAGGTGATGTTGCGGAATATCTCTTCGGTTCCACGGAAGGCTATGAGGGCGGCGCCGGCGTAGAGCGCCTGGCCTTCATGGAGGGCGGCGATGGCGTCGGCAAGCTGCTGATCGGGGAGGATATGCGAGGCGATAAAATAGTTGTCGGGTGTTATCAGTGCGGGATATTTTTCGGCAAGATACTGATCGGTGAGGGTTGAATAGTTGCCTGGGAAAATAGTTTCCCATTTTTCGCGGATGGTTGTGATTCCTACGCGCAGATCACACAGCGGACGGGTGTAGGAGAGGGGAAGAAGGTCGGTTTTTGTGGCGGGATTGTCGAAGAGAACAACATTTCTCATAGGATGGGCTGTTTTTTTTGTATTTGCCCGCAAAGTTATTAAATTTGTATATCACAAACAAGAAGAAAACATAGTCAATGGAGTATCAGAAACTGTCTCTCGAGGGTGCTTGTCTGCTTGTTCCGAAACTGTTCGGTGACTCGAGAGGATATTTTATGGAGACCTTCCGTGCCGACGAGTTCCGGCGCGAGGTAGCCGACGTGACCTTTATTCAGGATAATGAATCGCTGTCGGGGCGCGGCGTGGTGCGCGGGCTTCATTATCAGGCCGGAGAGAAGAGTCAGGCCAAGCTGGTTCGGGTTGCCGACGGGTGTGTGCTTGACGTAATCGTGGACCTCAGGCACGGGTCGCCTACTTTCGGGCAGCATCTGGCTGTGGAACTGAGCGGCGAGAATCACCGTCAGCTATATGTTCCGCGCGGTTTTGCCCACGGATTCGCCGTTCTGAGCGAAACAGCCCGTTTTATCTATAAAGTAGACAATTATTATGCTCCGGAGGCCGAGCGTACTCTGCTGTTAAACGATCCGGCACTCGGAATAGAGTGGCCGTTCAGCGATTCGGAGATGATCGTTTCCGAAAAAGACCGGTGCGGGGTTCCGTTTGACAGTCTGACCGATATTTTTTAATTAAAACCGAATACCGTGAAACTACTCCTTCCACCCGATGCCAACGGCAACCGCAACACTCTCGACGTTGCGGCGCGCCAATTGCTCATCATAGGCGCCAACGGTGCCGGCAAGACCCGTTTTGCCGACTATCTTGCAAATGAGCTTGAAGGTAAGGCATTCCGAATGTCGGCTCTTGAAGCGCTTTACGGTTCCTCGGACCGGCGCAAACCGCTCCCGGGATCGATCGATGATCTTTTCATGGATATGACGGCGGCGTCGCCGGTGTTCCGGTCGGATATCAAGCTTCAGATCGACAAACTTATAGCGCTGCTCCTCAATGACGAGATCATAGATCTGGTAGATTATAAGGTGAGGAGGGCCGGGAACCGGAAGGCAACGTTGAAAACCACGCGGCTCGACCGTGTGATAAAGGCGTGGCAGTCGATATTCCCCTCCAACCGGATTCTTGTTGAGGGGGGACGGCTTCTGTTTATCCGTGATGATCATAATCCGGCTTATCCGTCGATCAGGCTTTCCGACGGCGAGCGTGCGACGCTCTATTATCTCGGTTCGGTTCTGTATGCCCCGCATAACGCCACTATTTTCATTGACAGCCCGGCAATGTTCCTTCACCCTACGGTGAGCAACGTGATATGGGACAAGGTGGAAGAGATGCGGCCCGACTGCACGTTTGTCTACACGACCCACGACCTGGAGTTCGCCTCGTCGCGGACCGATAACGCCGTGGTGTGGGTGCGCGATTTCGATCCGGTGAAAATGCGGTGGGATTATTCGCTGTTGCCTGAGCATACCGGTATTCCCGAGGATCTCTACATGTCGATCATCGGTGCGCGTAAACCGGTGCTGTTTATCGAGGGGGTGGCGGGACGTTCGATCGATTATAAACTCTATTCGCTTATCTTCCCGCAGTTTACCGTAAAGTCGCTCGGGAGCTGCAACAAGGTTATTGAATCGGTGCGCTCGTTCAACGACCTCAATGCGTTTCACCATCTCGACAGCTACGGTATAGTCGATCGCGACCGTCGCGACGTTAAGGAGGTGGAGTATCTGAGGAAGAAAAAGATCCTTGTTCCCGACGTGGCCGAGGTCGAGAATCTGCTTCTTGTCGAGAATGTGATCAAGGCTGTGGCCATGTATCGCCGTCGCGATCCGGTAAAGGTTTTTGAGAAAGTGAAGAACACGATGATGAAGCTGTTCCGCGGCGAACTGACGGCGCAGGCTCTGCAACATACGCGTCACCGGGTGAAGCGGATCGTGGAATTCCGGATCGACGGTAAGTTCAGCGATATCAACATGCTTGAGGATCACATGGTTGATCTGGTGAATGAGATCAATCCGCGTGGAATCTATGCCGATCTGTGCAAGTCGTTCAAGGCGATGCTTGCCGCTACTGACTACGATTCGGTTCTGCGTGTGTTCAACGACAAGACGATGCTCAATAACAGTAACGTGGCGGCTTTGTGCGGTTTGCGCAACAAAGAACAGTATCTCGCCACGATATTGTCGATTCTGAAAACCGATTCGCCCGAAGCGCTGATGATCAGGTCGGCTATCAAAGAGAAACTCGGGGTGGAGCAGGGAATGTGACCGAACAGCCGCCCGGATGAAGATGTTATTACGATGTACATAAAATAAAACGTTTTGATATAATATGAAACTGACTGCGATTATCTCGGCCTTATTGTTTCCGCTTGTTGTTTCGGCAGCGTCGCCGGTCGAACTTCCATTGCCTGTTGTTCCCGACTCGCTGCAGCAGCCGGCGGAACGTGCCGACTATATAATTTCACATTTTTACGATTCACTTGATTTTAATTCGCCGGAAAGTTGCGACACGGCATCGGTGGAACAGAATCTGGTGAATTTCGTTTCGCTGTTTCCCCATGCATCCTCGCCCGAAGTAATTGAACGGGCTGTAGGTAAGCTGATAAGTGGCGCTCCGGCCGATCAGCGTGAGCTGATTCTTGAGGCAGCCGAGAAGTATCTCTATGACAGTGAGTCTCCGATGATTAACGATGAATATTATATCCCGTTTGCAAAGGCTGCCGCTCCCGATTCGCCGTTGCATGAATATCAGCTCGCTCAGTGTATGCTCAATCGGCCGGGAACAAAAGCCGCCGACTTCGCCATCACTCTGCTCGACGGGTCTTCATCAACGCTTTCAGGCTCGCTCGGCGCTGACCTGACGTTGCTGGTGTTCTATGACCCTGACTGCGATACATGCCATGAGGTGATGGCCCGGCTGTCGGCGAAGCCCGATGTGGTTTCGGGTGCTGTCAAGGTAGTTGCGATAGCTTTGGGCGATGATGTGGCGCAATGGCGCAGCGATGCCTCAGGATTGCCGCAACAGTGGGCGATAGCGCGCCCGTCGGATGGCGTTGAGGTTGACGAAATATACTCGGTGCGCAGTTTTCCCACGATTCTGATGCTTCAAGGCAACGGAACGGTAGTCGCCAAAAATGTAAGGATCGAATAAGTAATAACCTCTTGATTGAAAATTAGATTTGGAAATGTAGCGGGCATTTTGTATCTTTGCGCGATTTTATGATGTAAAAAATACAGAACCATACTATTTTATGAATCCAATCAAGAAAACCATCAAGCTTGCCGACGGCCGCGAAATTACGCTTGAAACCGGCAAACTGGCCAAGCAAGCCGATGGAGCTGTCGAACTGCGAATGGGAGGCACCATGCTCCTTGCAACAGTCGTCACTGCCAAAGACGC
>CAZHHF010000010.1:0-22623 GCA_964531905.1 uncultured Bacteroides sp. | reverse complement strand
GAAAGTTGCATCGCGTCTCGATGATATCTTCAAAACATCGCGTGCCGATTACGAGTCGAAATGGGATGATATCAAGATTTTCATCGAGTACGGAATGTTGACCGACGAAAAATTCTGTGATGCAGCCATGAAATTTACCCTTCTTAAAGATACTGAAGGTAAATATTTCACTATCGACGAGTATAAGACCCTTATCGAACCGGAACAGACAACAAAGGATGGCGACATCGTATACCTCTATGCAACCGATCCGGTAGCCCAGTACAACTACATCAAGGCGGCTACTAACCGCGGATATAATGTACTTCTGATGGACGGTCAGCTTGAGAACCATTTCATAGGTCTTCTTGAGCAGAAACTTGAAAAGAGCCGTTTTGTCCGTGTAGATAGCGATACAGTCGACAATCTTATTCCTAAGGATAATAAGAAAGATGTAAATCTTACCGCGACACAGCGAAACATTCTTACTACGCTGTTCCGTTCACAGGTCCCCGATATTGAAAAGGCACAGTTCCTTGTTACTTTCGAAGCGCTTACGCCGGCCGATTCACCGGTAATACTTACTCAGAACGAGTATATGCGCCGAATGAAAGACATGGCGGCTATGCAGCCTGGAATGAACTTCTACGGTGAAATGCCCGACAGCTACAACTTCATTGTCAACACCGAACATCCCTTGATAATCAAGTTGCGCGATGAATCAGAACAAGCTATCGGCAACGAAATTGTTCCTCTCGAAAATACCGTAACTGAGAAAAACAATGAGATCTCCACGCTGCGTGCAAGCGCAAAAGACGGAAAACTCGATGCCGAACAGGAAAAGAAATCATCGGAACTCGAAGGAGAAGTAAATAAAGCCCGCGAACAGCAGACAGAGATCATCAGTAAATATGCTGCCTCACAGCCTTTGGTCGGACAGCTTATTGATCTCGCCTTACTTGCCAACGGTCTCCTTCGTGGAGAAGCGTTAAGTAAATTTATCGAACGATCGGTAAAACTACTCTGATAGACCAAAAGTCAACAGTTTTATAATACTTGTATCTAACGTCTTTCTGAAGCCCGTACGGGCATTTCGGAAAGACGTTTCTTTTTCGGATAAAAAAGCTTATATTTGCATTACAAATACTTAAGCTATGATTATTAATACAGGTATTTACACCGTCACTTCCTCGGCCTATTCGATAATGGCTTGCAAACGTTACATCAGAAAAAACTGGTGGTGGATGTTTATACCGATACTTATAGCATTGGTCTGTATTATAAACGGTATTTTAGATCTGCGATTCTTTATTATCGTTGCAATGTTCTTTTTTCTGATCTATCCTGCAATACTTGCCAACATCTACCTTAGCTGCTCATTGTCGCCTGAAGTCATCCTCAATCTAAATCCACATAAAATATGTTTCACTGATCACGAATTCACGATCTACCGATATAAGCGCCATGAAAAGGAAGATGATCAGGAGATTCCCCCGGTAATTGAATCAACGTTATCCGTCCGCTATACTGATATAGATGATTTATCCGTCAATAAATCACAGATAGTGTTATGGTATGATGACAAACAATTTATCATCGTCCCTAATAACGTATTCCCGTCTGATAGCGATTACAGGATGATTATTAATATGATTTACAGCTCAAATAAACAATAGTCATTCGATTAACAATCTATTGCACGAATGACAAAATATTTATAATTTTGCATTTTAATAACGAAATCAGCAACAGAACGATATAAAATGACTATACCTGAAATAATAGCTTCGCGTAACGGCAACACATTTTCATTTGAAGTACTCCCACCGCTCAAGGGTAAAGGGATCGACAAATTGTTTGCCAATGTAGATGAATTGATAGAATATAACCCGTCGCACATCAACATAACAACCCATCGCAGCGAGATGGTATTTAAATCTACTCCCGACGGACTTTATAGAAAGGTATCGGAACGATCACGTCCAGGTACAGTTGCTGTTGCAGCCGCGATCCAGCATCGCTATAATCTTCCTGCAGTTCCCCATATAATATGTTCAGGCTACTCCAAGACTGAAACCGAATATGCCCTTATAGACCTTAACTTTCTTGGAATAAACAACATACTGCTGTTGCGTGGTGATAAAGCAAAACACGATCCCCGTTTCATCCCTAATCCCGACGGACACGCGCATGCATCGGAACTGCAGACACAGGTCAATGCGTTCAATAACGGTCTTTTTATTGACGGCACGTCAATGGACATCGTAACCGGCACTCCATTCTCTTATGGTGTTGCAGGATATCCCGAGAAACATGAGGAATCGCCCAACAGCCAGCTTGACATGATGTGGCTTAAAGCCAAAGTCGATGCCGGAGCCGAATATATTGTCACACAGATGTTTTTTGACAATGCAAAATACTTCGACTTCGTAAAACGCGCCCGTGAATGTGGTATCGCAGTTCCTATCATCCCGGGAATAAAGCCAATTATCAATCTCAACCAAATGACATTGTTGCCTAAAGTATTCAAAGTGGAACTGCCGCTTGATCTTGCTACGGCTCTGTGTAACTGCAAGACCGACGACGAAGCAAAAGAAGTGGGAGTCGAATGGTGTCTTCAACAGTCGCGCGAATTATTAGCCGGTGGTGTCAAGTCGATCCACTATTACTCGCACAATGCGACTAAATCAGTAAAAAGAGTTGTATCACAAATATTCTGAAGCTGATGAAGTTTTCCGATATTCCGGCACATGAGAATGTAAAACGTCGTCTTACAGACCTTGTCGACTCTGATCGCATCCCGCATGCGCTCCTCTTGCAAGGTCCGCAAGGTATCGGAAAATTCGCTATGGCACGCGCACTCGCACAATATATTCACTGTACCGACAAACAGAACGGTGACAGCTGTGGTAAATGCCCGTCATGCATACAGCATCAGACATTCAATCACATCGACACTCATTTCAGTTTTCCGGTTGTCAAAAGAAAAAGCGGTAATACTGTCATATCCGATGACTATATTTCGGAATGGAAAGAGTTCCTTACCGAAAATCCTTTCATGGATTTCGGGAACTGGCTCTCAAAACTCGGGAACCCGACTTCACTCCCTACGTTCTACGTTACGGAGAGCGATTCCCTCATATCTAAACTATCATATACATCACATTCCTCGAAGTATAAGATTGTGTTGATGTGGTTGCCGGAACGAATGATGGAACAATGTGCCAACAAGTTGCTTAAGCTCATTGAGGAGCCGTTCCACGACACGATTTTCATTATGACATCCGATACTCCCGAAGAGATACTTCCAACAATATACTCACGTTGCCAGCGAATTGACATGAAAAGATTATCGGACCATGATATTGCCGATTATCTGATGAAAAACAGATCCGTTGACTATAACGAGGCGCTTGCGGCAGCCAATATATCGGAAGGTTCGGTTTCGGGGGCTATGAAACAACTTGACATCACCGAAGAATCAGCATACCATCTTGAATCATTCATCACACTGATGCGACTTGCCTACCAACGAAAAATCGTTGACTTGAGAAAATGGGCATTTGACATAGCATCGCTCGGCCGCGAACGTCAGGTTGCTTTTC
Organism: uncultured Bacteroides sp.; assembly: GCA_964531905.1. Lineage (GTDB taxonomy): Bacteria > Bacteroidota > Bacteroidia > Bacteroidales > Muribaculaceae > CAJUPY01. The sequence continues at coordinate 19,039 of CAZHHF010000010.1, read as the reverse complement.
TAACCTATTGTTGCCGGATGTTACGCGAGAATTTCATATACAACATTAAATCACCGGAACTGAACTATATGACATCGGCCGAAGACAATTTTTCGAAAAACTTCGCCCGGTTTGTCAACGAACGCAATGTAATCCAACTCAATAGGGTCTTTGACAATGCGATAAAAGATATTTCAGGCAATACAAATTCCAAGATTGTGATGTTTGATGTCGCTGTAAAAGTAATTCTCCTGTTAAAACGATAACATTGTTATGCTTACACCTTTTCTACAGCAGGTAGCAGAAGCGTTCGTTACCGTATATGCTGATGAATTGATCGACTATTGTTTTGTTTTCCCGAATAAACGCTGTTCTACATTCTTCAACAGCTATATGACGAAACTTCTTCCCGAAGCTTCATTTCTTCCGGCCACAACTTCAATTGACACATTCATTACCGAGCTTACACGATCGGTGATGATGCCGCGTATCGAGCAGCTTTTTGTTCTATACGACTGCTATCGAAAGATAGTCAGAAAAAACACTGGTCAGGAACCGTCGATATTCTTCGATTCTTTCCTCACCTGGGGAGAGACGGTTCTCAACGACTTCAACGATGTTGACCGTTACATGGCCGATGCCGATCAACTATTCAGAAACATTAAATACTTCAAAGAGATCGCGGCCAACTTCCTTACTGAAGAGCAGGTGGAGATTATCAACAGATACTGGCGCGACCCGATAACATATTCGGCTGATGCCGGAATGTGGAAACATCTCGACAAAGGCGAGAATCAAGCAGTTAAGAATTTCTTCAGCCTATGGATCGTATTGCATGAGCTTTACGAAATGTTCCGCTCGGAGTTAGACAAACGGCGTCTTACATACCCGGGGAAAATGTACCGCGATGCTGTCGGGCTACTCAAAAGCGATGAATTTTCACCAGATTCTTTACCTTATAAAAGGTATATATTCGTTGGATTCAACGCGCTCTCTGCATCGGAAGAGAAAATTTTTTCCTATTTCCGTGATCATGGAATAGGTGATTTTTATTGGGATTACGCTTCACCGGCATTCGAATCGAAACAGAATCCGGCCAACATGTTCGTGGGTCAATACATCAGGAGATTTCCATCAGATCCTTTAATTTTAAATAATTTAAATTCGGAGAAAATTACTGAATTTCCTGAAATAGAAATCATTGGAATCCCCTCGGCTATCGGACAGGCAAAAAAGGCCGCGAAGATTCTCGAAAATATTGTCACCGACAGCAAAAATCGGTTCACTCCCGAAAAAGCGCGCCACACAGCTGTAGTCCTTCCCGACGAATCGTTGTGCATGCCATTGGTCAATTCCCTTCCTCCGGCTGTCCGCCCGATCAACATCACGATGGGTTATCCGATAAAAAACACTCCTGTAGCTTTTCTGATTAAGAATATAATCAAGCTACAGGAACGCGCCCGACTCATTAAAGGAGAGCATACTTTCTACTTTGAAGACATCAGAACACTTCTCGCCCATCCCCTGTTACGATCATCCTATCCTCGCCAATGTGAGGAGATCATTAGAAAAATCAATGACGGACACATCTTCAACTATCCTCATTCACTTTTAACAAGCGAATATCCCGAGTTATCTGACTTTTTTATCATTTTCGATGAAAACGGGTCAATAGGATCACTGCATGCTGTTGGAAAGTTGCTGAATCATTTGAAACGCATCACCGAGGGAAATGGACTTGAACATGCATTTGTGATCAATTATCTGCGTTCGCTTGAAACAGTCGAAAAGATGTGCCGCCGATACGATGTTGAACTATCCCACTCCACAATTTTTCAGCTTCTGCACCGTCTTGCCGGAGGCGAGACTGTCCATTTTGCAGGCGAACCTCTTGAAGGAATCCAGATCATGGGTATGCTTGAGACACGCGCCCTTGATTTTGAGACACTGATAATTCTGTCAATGAACGAACGCATATTCCCGCGCGCGATACAGTCAAGATCATTTATTCCAATGGAGTTGCGCAGAGGCTACGGGCTATCGACCATTGATCATCAGGAAAGCATCTTCGCATACTACTTCTATCGCCTGATATCAAGGGCTAAAAAAGTATATCTGTTATATGACACGCGCACCGGCAGTGTCACCGGAGAAATGTCGCGTTACCTTTATCAGCTCATATATCTTTACTCACCGTCGGGTCTGAAACATTACAATATGGGCTATTCCATATCGACTCCCGAAAAGCGCGTTATTACGATAGAAAAATCGAAATCTCCTGAAATTATGGAGAAGATCAATCGGTTCCGACAGCCCGACAGTGGCGTATATCTGTCGGCAAGTTCGATCAACCGTTATATCGAGTGTCCGCTGGCTTTTTATCTTGAGAATATTGCCGGTTACAGGGTCGGTGACGAACTTAAAGATTATATTGATGATGGTCTCTACGGAACTATCATGCACTCTGTAGCTGAGAACCTCTATCATAAAGCATCGGTTGAATTCGGAACTGATGTTTTCACTCCGCCTCTTTTAAACCGTCTTATAGCGACCAAGCGCAATCTAATAGAACATGAAGTGACATCGGCAATCAAACAGTTCTATTATAAGGTCGATCGCGGTCTGCTACCTGCCGAAGGTCTCCGTGTCAGTGATCTTCCGGGAGACACAGAAATACTCGGGGATATCTTATGTGATTTTACGGTAAAGATGCTCCGGCGAGAAAGCGAATCCACTACATTCGGTAACTTTCAATTTATCGGTGCTGAAAAACGGTTTCAGGGTAATGTTTCACTTTCTGACCGACTGACTATAAACATCAAAGGGTTCATTGACCGTATTGACCGCCTTATCACACCGGTCACAGGAGAAAGTACACTGCGGTTTGTCGATTACAAAACCGGGAGTGACACCATTGTTGTGAAGGAACCCGAAGAACTGTTCAACGTTGACAGTACCGACCGACCGAAAGCGGTTCTTCAGCTTATGTTATACTGTAATGCCTATTCAAAGCTTTATAATACCCATGAACCGATAACGCCGTTTATCTATCAGCTGAAAAAGCTATCTATCAGTCCATTGGATTATATCAGATATGCCGGGGAACCGTTACAAAACTATCAGACTGTCAATGACCGGTTTCTCGAGCTTCTTGATGAACATCTTTCACCACTGTTTGATCCCGACGTTCCGTTTACCCAGGCAAAGAATCCCGATAAAGCATGTAAATTCTGTAAATTCCTGGAAATCTGCGATAAAAAAATCAAGAAAGTATAATGTTGTATATTCACATACCGTTCTGCCATTCCAAGTGCATATACTGTGACTTCTATTCGATGCCTGGTGCTGAGAATAGAATGGAACGATATACTGAAGCTATCGTTTCAGAACTTGATATGCGCAGAAACGAGATTGACAAAGAGTTCTCAACAATATACATAGGTGGTGGCACTCCGTCAGTTCTGCCACGGGAATTATCCGTGAAGCTTTTTAACAGAATTGCAGAAAGAGTGCATGTTGATACTCTTGAAGAATTCACTGTAGAGGTCAACCCCGAAGATGTGACGCGCGATCTGCTCAACTTCTATATCGATCACGGCGTAAACCGGATAAGTATGGGTATACAGTCGTTCAACGATACTGAACTTAAAATCATCAACCGGCGTCACTCATCCGACGATGCTGTAAAAGCTATAGAACTCATAGCTGAATCGGGACTTAGCTTCAGTTGTGACCTGATATACGGTTTACCGGAACAGAGCGTTGAATCATGGTACGCATCGCTTACACGACTGCTTTATTACGATCCCGGTCATTTCTCATCATATCTGCTCTCCTATGAACCGGGGACACGACTCAATGCCATGCGTTCAAAAGGAATAGTAAAAGAAGCATCGGAAGAAACAATCACTGAAATGTATTCAATACTATGCGACGAAGCATCGCGCAGAGGATACGACCATTACGAAATCTCGAATTTCGGAAAACCTGACCGACATGCCATTCACAACTCGCGATACTGGAACGGCACTCCTTATCTCGGTCTCGGAGCATCAGCTCATAGTTTCGATGGGAAACTTCGTCGATACAACCCTTTGAACGTCAACTCCTACATGCAGCAGATAGAAGAAGGAAAGGTGGCATATATTATAGAACAGGAGACTGACGACGAACAGTTTAACGATCTTATAATAACTTCGTTAAGAACATCCGACGGATTGAACCTCTCTACGTTACCCGAACGCCGGCAACGTTATCTTACACCGATAATAAAACAACTTATCAATCGCGGAGCTATATTGCAAAATGGAACAAATATATACATTCCTGAAGATAAGTGGCTCATAGCCGATGACATTATGAGACGACTGATCATAGCCGACTGATCAGTCGTGGTGATAAGGTTCGCCACGGAGAATTGTCATTGCCCTGTAAATCTGTTCTACAAAAAATAGTCTTACCATCTCATGCGAGAACGTCATTTTTGACAACGAGATCTTATCGTTTGCACGCGAATACATTTCGGATGAAAAACCATACGGACCACCGACAACGAAAAACAGTTTGCCCGGGAGTGTAACCATTTTTTTATCTATATACGACGAAAATTCTCGCGAAGTATATTCCCGTCCTCTCTCGTCAAGCAAAACAACATGATCGTTCGGTGAAAATTCTTTCAGGAAACTTTCTCCTTCTATCTGTTTCTGTTTTGTTGAATCAGCATTTTTCGGAAGCTTTACATCAGGAAGGACTTTCAGCTCAAACGGCACATAATGACTTATCCGTTTTATATAACGTTCAATACCTTCCGTCAGATAATCGGTTGCAGTCTTACCTACTACTAAAAGCACTATCTTCATATACAATTACTCTTTTCCAGATTCAATAAATATTCTTTTGCCTGCAAGCCGCCGGCATACCCCGTAAGATTACCCGATCTGCCTACAACACGGTGACACGGGATCAATATGGAGATTCCGTTCAGGCCGATCGCACCTGCAACAGCACGTACAGAACGCATATTTCCATATATAGATGCGACCTCACTATATGTCGTCACTTTACCGTAAGGGATCGCCGACAGCATTTCCCATATCCGTGTCTGAAATTCAGTTCCATGCATATCCAGCGGAATGTCGAAATCTCTACGTTCCCCGGAGAAATATTCGTCGAGTTCAGTAACCGTGCGTGCAAGCAGTTCATTGAAGCCATCCTTCATTTCAGCATCTGTCTGTCTCATAAGTCTGCACATAACTGATTCATGTTTCGGAGATTCCGCCCAATCACACATACATAACTTATTCCTGTATGAACCGAGTAACAGTTCCCCGGCCTCCGAGCGATAACGACATGTAGTGATAATATTATCCATTATCAATCAACAAGTTCATTAAACAGACATAAAAATGTAGAGTCGAGATCGTCACATAATCCCGGATGAGGACGCGATGTCTGAATACATGCACTTTTAACAGCCGTAAGCCATCGGAACCGTTCTTCTACCGAATATGCAGCAACCGGACCCGCATCCTTATCTCCCTGACCTATCTTTACGAATGATTCGAGCTGACGTGCTATCTGCTCACAATCGAGTACACCGGGAAATACAGCAATGCGTTCGACCGGAAGCTTCACCGCGACTTTTATCCAGCGTTCACGCTTACACATCATTGCCAAACCTACGTTTACGAATTCCTCACGTTCGACACGCGGCACATACCTAAGTACGGCATATTCATATAAGTGCTTTCCTTGCATCTGCAGCTTGTTTTAAAAATATACCGGAATTCTTAAACCGGCCAATCAAGAATTGTTTATAGACACACCTCCGTTCATCGGCAACGGCTCTTGTTTCACCATCACCGATCAACCATTCATCGGGGACAAGATCCACGATTTCCGCCAGTTTTTCCTCAGAAAGAAGTTTATGGGCAAGTTCATCGGCATCATCCAAACGAGACGCTTTTCCTAAAAGCGCATGCTCCTTTATATAAGGAAACGGAGTGAGCATACTTTTTTCCCAATTATCCCATGAATGGTGAAAATATAGCGAAGCACCATGATCGATAAGCCATGTCTCACCATGCCAAACGAGCATATTCGTATTCTTGACCGTTCTATCAACATTGGTAAGGAAAGCATCGAGCCATACAATCATGGAAGCCATCATGGAATCAACCGGATTCACGTACGGATCAAGCGTGAGAGAACCCGAAAGATAATGAAGTCCTATATTGAGTCCGCGACTTGCTTTCAAAAGATCCTGAATCTCCTCGTCAGGCTCAGTCCGTCCGAAATCTTCATCAATATCAAGAAACACCAGTTCAGGTACTTTTAATCCGAGCGCACGCGCGACTTCACCACCGATAAGATCGGCAATCAAAGCTTTGGAGCCATGTCCGGCACCACGAAATTTAACAACATATTTAAATCCATCGTCGGCTTCAGCAAGAGCCGGCAATGATCCGCCCTCACGGAGCGGGACAATATATCTGGTAACGTTCTGTCGTCTTAATTCCATTCCAAATTCTATCTAACGATACAAATATAACAATAATACGGGAGATTTTCGTTAAATTTGCATCAGTAAAACTTAAAGTATACAACCATGCCTAAAATTGGTGATCAAGTCCGATTTCTAAATACTACCGGCGGAGGTACCGTCGTCAGAATAAAAGATAATATCGCGTATGTCTCCGACGAGGACGGTTTCGAGACTCCCGCGCTACTCCGTGAACTCGTTGTTGTAGGTACTGCCGAATCACTTTCAAGCAAACAGGATAAAAATATCCCGGCCGTAGCTCCGGTTAACCAGCATACATCTCCTGCACCTGTAATATCAGAGGAAGAGTCCGACGAGATAGAGGAGACTCCCGAAGGCGATTCGATCAATCTCGTTCTTGCCTATGAACCCGATGATATCAAACAGATAAGTACCACAAACTTCAGCACTTACCTTGTCAACGACTCAAACTATTTTCTATACTTCACATATCTCACGCGTTCCGACAGCGATACCGGCTGGACTACACGATATGCCGGAATAATTGAACCGAACATTCAGCTGCTGCTCGGAGAAATTGCCAGGGAAAATATCTGCGAGATTGACCGTGTGGCGATACAGTACATCGCATTTAAACGTAATCGAGTATTCGACATTAAACCACCGGTCTCCGTAGAACAGAAACTGGATAATACCAAATTTTTCAAACTGCACTGCTTCCGCGAAAATATCTATTTCGATACTAAAGTGATCGCACTTGATATTGTAAAGAATGATGTTGCGGTTAAACCTGCTCAGGTCGATACCGTAAAAGTGGAGGATGCCCTTAAAGCGAAGATACGTAATGACCGGCCGAAACGCAAACCGGTAGTGAAACGTAAGGAAAAACGTAACGGCGAGATCCTTGAGGTTGACTTGCACATCACTGAACTCGTCGACACTACACGCGGACTCTCAAATGCCGACATGCTCAATCTGCAGATCGATGAATTCCGCCGTATAATGGACTCCAATCTCAAGAATCACGGTCAAAAGATAGTGTTCATCCATGGAAAGGGCGAAGGAGTGCTGCGCCAGGCCATAATGAAAGAACTGAATTACCGGTATAAAGGTCACGATGTTCACGACGCATCATTCCGCGAATATGGCTACGGAGCCACTCAGGTAACAATCAAATGATAATCTGTTTCAGCGGAACCGGCAACAGTTCCTACGTCGCCCGCCAGCTGGCATCACATACCGGCGATTCCGTTATCTTACTCGACAGCGAAACGCTTCTCCGGCCCGAGTCAAAAACAATAGACCTGAACGGTGAGAAACATGTTGTGTGGGTATTCCCTACACACTCATGGGGCGTACCGCCAATGATTTTAAATGTGATATCGCATATCACGCTCCATAGCGATAAACCGGTACCACACTATATGGTAACCACATGTGGAGACGATATCGGTTATTGTGACATGATGTGGAAGAAATCTATTTTGAAAAGAGGATGGCAACCTAAAGGAGCATATACGGTTATTATGCCCAATACCTATATAGCGTTGCCAGGATTCGATACTGATTCACCCGAAATAGAGAAATCTAAGATTGAAGCGGCATCGCCGCGAATAAAAAAAATCGCTGATGCAATCATCAACGGCGTATCGGAGACCGATGTCGTACGCGGAGTTGTTCCATTCATAAAAACGAGAATAATCTACCCTCTTTTCATGAAATTCCTGACCGCTCCTAAACGGTTCAAAGTAAACAGGAAAACATGTACCGGATGTGGAAAATGCGCGCGTGAATGTCCCGTAAGGAATATCAAGATGGAAAACCATGTTCCTGTATGGGGAGATCGGTGTGCAGCCTGTCTCCGGTGTCTCCACACATGTCCTACCGCCTCGATCAATTACTCACGTTACACCGTAGGCAAGCACCGCTATACAAAGTTTCTGAAATAAATTGGGAGCCACTTCCAATGATTTACTTAAATTTGCACAGTAAAAAGAAACAGTAATGAATCAAGATAAAACAACTGCCGACAACAATATACTTCACGACCAATGGGATCGTGACCATCTGTGGCATCCTTATACATCAACCATCGACCCGCTTCCAACATATAAAGTCGACCATGCCGAGGGAGTTAATTTATGGCTTGTCGACGGTACGAAACTCATTGACGGGATGTCGTCATGGTGGGCGGTAATTCATGGATACAATCATCCTCGGATAAACAATGCGATAAACCGTCAGGTAGAGAAGATGAGCCATGTGATGTTCGGCGGACTTACCCATCAGCCGGCAATAGATCTCGGGAAAAAGCTTCTTGAAATCGTTCCGCCATCGATGAACAATATATTTTATGCCGACTCAGGTTCTGTTGCCGTTGAAGTAGCGATGAAAATGGCTGTGCAGGCAGCTGTGGCTAAAAGCGGCTCACACGACAAAACGAATTTTGTAACCATACGGTCGGGATATCACGGTGACACATGGAATGCCATGAGTGTATGCGATCCTGTAACCGGAATGCATGGAGCTTTCGGGTCTGCGCTGCCGGTACGATTTTTTGTTCCACAACCGAGATCACGCTTCGGCGGTGAATGGCACCACGAGGATATAGAACCTCTTGAAGATTGCCTGAAACAGAATTCCGACAAAATTGCCGCCCTAATTCTTGAACCTATCGTACAAGGAGCCGGAGGAATGTGGTTCTATCATCCGCAATATCTCGTGGAGGCACGTAAACTCTGCGATAAATATGGTATTTATCTGATTTTCGATGAAATTGCCACCGGATTCTGGCGTACCGGAAAACGCTTTGCATGGGAACATGCAGGCGTTCAACCCGACATAATGTGTATTGGGAAAGGACTCACAGCTGGTTATCTCACTTCGAGTGCTGTACTTACCACACGCGAAGTGGCTGACACTATTTCAAATGGTGAAGCCGGAGTGATGATGCACGGACCTACGTTTATGGGCAATCCGCTCGCTTGCGCAATCGCGATCGAATCAATTAATATTCTTCAAGAGCAGGATATGCCGTCGGTAATCGGCAATATCAGCCGCATAATGGAGAAAGAGCTTGAAGCTGCGCGTGAACTTCCTCAGGTCAACGATGTGAGAGTTCTCGGCTCAATAGGAGTTATTGAAATGAAGGAACCGGTGAATGTTGGTGAGTTCCAGAAAAGATGTGTGGCAAACGGCGTATGGATCCGCCCGTTCGGACGCAATGTGTATATCATGCCACCCTACATCATCAGTAATGAAGACCTCACTACGCTCTGCCGCACAATGATAAACTTAATCAAATAATCGGTAATGAATCCCGGGCAAACCCTTGAATTGCTTAAGACAACGGGGAATCTCCGTTCGCTCCCTGTCGACCGACGCGATGACAGCCTGATCGACTTTTCCACCAACGATTATCTCGGATTAGGGTCCATCACACTTGCCGATGTAATTGAAACTCATCCGTGGCTGATGGAAACACAACTCACATCATCAGCCTCACGACTGCTTTCAGGAGTGCAGAATGAGTATTACGATCTTGAAAAGATGCTTGAGGGCGTCTATCATCGACCTGCATTGCTGTTCAACAGCGGATATCATGTTAATACCGGTATCATACCGGCGATTGCCGATCGGTCGACGATCATCCTGGCCGATAAACTTGTGCATGCAAGCATTATCGATGGAATGATTCTGTAGCGGGCGCAGTTCCGTCGATTCGCCCACAATGATCTTGATGCTCTTGAAAGGATGATCGAAGATGCTGCCACACGATACACCAATATTATAGTTGCAGTGGAAAGCGTGTATAGTATGGACGGCGATTCTCCCGACATTGAACGGCTTATTGAAATAAAACATAAACACCCCTCCATCACGCTATATATAGATGAAGCGCATGCATTTGGAGTTAACGGACCATACGGACTCGGACTCGCTGCCGGTTCTTCCGACCCTGAAGCGTTTGATATCGTAATCGCAACCTTAGGGAAAGCGGCGGCGTCCTTCGGCGCATTTGCTATCTTAAATGAAGAAATGAAGCAGTTTCTGATCAACAAATCGCGTAGCCTTATATTTTCCACCTCAGTATCACCGTTACAGGCCGCATGGTCACGTATAATGATAGAGAAGATTCTGACCGCTGAAAATGAGCGTAAACTGCTGAAGGCTCATGCTGAAATGCTGAACAAAATACTTGCCCGACACTCATCGGTTCCGAACCCGATCAGCCATATACAGGCACTCATAACAGGTGATCCGATTAAGGCTGTGGAACTCTCTCATAAGCTGCGCGACAACGGAATTGTCGTGTTGCCGATTCGTACTCCAACCGTCCCTGCCGGAACTGAACGGCTCCGTTTCAGTCTCAGCGCGGCGATGTCGCCGTCCGATCTGCTAACGTTATCAAACGCATTGAAATGAAGTATCAATTCGTCAGACAGAGTAATGATTCCCAACGCCTTATCGCGGTTTTCGCCGGTTGGGCTATGGATCCGTCGGTTTTCGGATCACTGACAAAACAGGGATTCGATATAGTTGTCTTCTATGACTATAGAGGATCAGCCGAGGAAATGAAATCTCTGTTTGAAAAAATAACTTCAACTTACGATGAAACCTTTGTAATCGCATGGTCATTCGGTGTGGCTATAGCCAATAGCCTGCTAAACAGGAATATTTCAACTGCAATAGCTGTCAACGGAACATCACGTACAGTCGACAACCGTAAAGGGATACCACGGCATGTATATTCCATCACGCTGCGTTCATTGTCTCCGGCCAATCTGTTGAAATTCTATCATACGGTTTTCGGTGAAAGATTGCCTGAAAGACTTCCGGTACGCGATATTGAAGAACTTCGCGAGGAACTTACCGCGATGGGATCTGTCGGCTCCGATGAAGCGTCGCCATATTGGAGTAAAATCTACATAAGCGAAAACGATGCTATCATTCCTGCAGTCAACCAGCAGTCAGCATGGACGGGATATAACGTTGAGATTCTTCGTGACCAGCATCACTTCATAGATTTTCAGAAGATAATAGATAACGATATCATCGATAAAGAATTCATCGCGCGCCGATTCAGTGACAGTTTCAGCGAATATGAGAAAGAAGCTGTGGTGCAGCGCGAAACGGCAGCAGAATTATACCGGCGGTGGATCGTCAATCAGGACCTGTCGGGGAAAAAAATTCTTGAAATCGGAATTGGAACCGGATTCCTTACCCGTCTATATAACGTTTGCGACATCTCCGGTGACTCAGTCGCTGTAGATCTTGCCGATGTAGAAACGGTCAGAAAAGCGCTATCAGTTACAAAGACCGGCTATGCAGGTAAAATTGTATCGGACGATGCCGAGAATTTCATCACCCTATGCAACAATGAATCTTTCGATGCAATCGTCTCTGCCTCAACAATTCAGTGGTTCTGCCGATTAAAGGATTTTTTCAATAAAGTTGCCGATGTGTTACGTCCCGGAGGGATCGGAGCCTTCTCGACATTTGAAAAAGGCACATTTGTTGAAATCAAAAACATCACCGGCCGATCACCCAACTACCCCACTCTTGAGCAGCTCATTTCAATACTTCCACCCGAACTCGAGATAATTGATACATTCAGAGAAAACAAAGTGATTAAATTCGAAAACGGACGGATGGTAATGAAGCACATAAAAGCAACCGGAGTAAACTCACTGGGTTCTCCAACCGATTTTGGATCAACAAAGCGACTCATCGAATATCTCGATACCAATCCGCAGCTCACTTACCGCACATTATATTTAATCGTAAGAAAAAGAATATGAACAAGATATTTGTTACCGGAACTGATACCGATGCCGGTAAAACCTATGCAACCGCATGGCTTGCCAAGCATTTTATGAATCAAGGAATGAGTGTGATCACTCAGAAGTTTATACAGACCGGCAACACCGGATTCTCGGAAGATATCGAGCGTCATCGTCAACTAATGGGTACAGGTATGTTACCCGAGGATCTCGACCACACTACGGCGCCTGTAATTTTCTCCTATCCCGCTTCTGCTCAACTTGCCGCCAGAATTGATAACCGGGAAATCGATCTTGATATTATCGATCGTTCATCGGATATACTGACTTCTAAATATGACGTGTTGCTCATTGAAGGAGCAGGTGGACTTATGGTTCCCGTAACCGATGATTTCACGACAATCGACTATGTAACCACAAGAAAACTTCCTGTGGCATTGGTGACTAACGGTAAATTAGGCTCCATCAACCACACGTTGCTTTCACTTGAAGCACTGAAAAACCGTGATATCGACGTCAAATATGTTCTTTATAGCCAACACCTCGATACCGACAAAACAATCGCCGGCGATACATTTCATTTCATAGAGCGATACCTGAAAAAGCATTTCCCTGACACGGAACTCATCACGGTACCGGTAATACACGGGAACTGTATCTAAGATTTTATTTTTTTACGACAAAGCATTAAATTTGCACCGTAAAAACAGAAATGATGTTTGGTATCAATAAAGAACAGCTCTCAAAACTCCCAACTGTAAGTTTTCCCGGGCGCTCGATATTAATAAACACTGTCGCCGACGCTAAAGCGGCGATGGCTTATCTTATGCGACAATCCATCGTTGGATTCGACACCGAGACACGCCCGTCATTCCGTAAAGGTCACCCTCATAAAGTGGCACTGCTTCAATTATCCACACTCGATGAATGTTTTCTGATCCGACTTAACCAGATAGGAATGTTCGCTGATCTGAAGAATTTTTTCGAAAACGAAAATATACTAAAAATCGGTCTTTCAGTTAAAGACGATTTTCATTCATTAATGCGTCTGGGTGAATTTAACCCCGCAGGATTCATCGAGTTACAGTCGTTTGTCAAAGAATACGGCATCGCCGATAACAGTCTCCAGAAAATTTATGGTGTAATTTTTAATGAACGAATTTCCAAGAGCCAGCGTTTAACTAATTGGGAGGCCATTGAATTGACTGAAGCGCAACAGTCCTATGCATCGCTTGATGCCTGGGCATGTCTCAGAATCTATAACCATCTTAAAAGCGGTAAATTCGACCAGAGTGCCTGTCAGTTCGTCCTTCCCGAGAAAGAACAGTAATACTAACTTTTATTCTTGGAAAGAACTATGAAAAAGTCTGTTATAATTCCGGCGGCATTAGTGATCTATCTTGTTGTCATGGCATTGATCGGCTACCCTCGCATGTTAAGCGGTGAAGTGTCATCGATCTCATATTTCGGCCTTATAACAGTCACGCTGGGTGTTATCTACGGACTTAGACGTAATCTTGTTTCAAGAGAGAAAAAATTAAACCCACATCGCTGCCACTGAACTGATTGATGCTGCCCGATACTTGTACAGAATCAGGGTTGACAATAATACTGATTTTGGTAGCCCAATGTAATAAAGTCACTTTTATTACGTACCTTTGTGGGTGTATATCATAACATTTGCTGAACAATGACCCACTTCACCAATTACAGTACCGCCGAACTGACAGCTGATATGAGATATCTGCAGCTTCTTTCACGATCATTCCCTACAATAGCGGCGGCAAGTACCGAAATCATCAACCTCGAGGCAATCCTCAACCTACCCAAAGGCACTGAGCATTTCCTCACCGATATTCATGGAGAAAGCGAGGCATTCCAGCATGTGCTTAAAAACGCATCGGGAACAGTTAAACGCAAAGTCAACGAAATCTTTGGAAACACACTTCGTGAGATTGATAAAAAAGACTTATGCACATTGATATATTATCCGCGTGAGAAACTGAGACTCATTCGTCAGCAGGAACCGAACATGACCGAATGGTATGAGATAATACTGAACCGCCTTGTAAAAGTTTGTCAGAGTGTTTCTTCGAAGTACACCCGTTCCAAAGTAAATAAAGCTCTTCCGAAAGACTTCAGCTACATCATTCAGGAGTTACTCCATGAAACCGAGGCCGATCCAAATAAACATGCCTATTTCAACCAGATCATATCAACGATCATCTACACCCATCGCGCCGACGATTTCATAGTAGCGATGTGCGAACTTATCCAGCGTCTTGCCATCGACAGTCTGCATATAGTCGGTGACATCTACGACCGAGGTCCGGGCGCACACACCATCATGGATACAATATGCGATTACCACAACTTTGACATTCAATGGGGAAATCATGATATCCTGTGGATGGGTGCTTACGCAGGAAATGACGCATGTCTGGCGAATGTTCTCCGCATCTCGCTCCGCTACGGTAATCTCGACACGCTTGAAGAAGGTTACGGTATCAATATGCTGCCGTTGGCAACTTTCGCAATGGATACTTACGGAGACTCGAACGTCGACATATATTATCCCAAGATAAAGTTCTCACACCGGATATATACCGATAAGGAGATACAGATAATCGCGCAGATGCATAAGGCTATCAGTGTGATCCAATGGAAACTCGAAGGTCAGATGATCAGTCGTCGTCCGGAATTCAAAATGGACGACAGAATGCTTCTCGATAAAATCGACTATGATAAAGGGACGATCACTCTTGAAGGAATCGAATATCCGCTGAACGACACCTTCTTCCCGACAATCGACCCGACCGATCCATATCGTTTGACCGATGAAGAAGCCTCTATCGTCAGCTCGCTCCACAATTCCTTTATAAATAGTGAGAAACTGCAGAAACACATGAACTGCCTGCTGCGTCACGGTTCGATCTATCTGTCGAGAAACAATAATCTGATGTTCCATGCTTCCATCCCACTTGACAGTGACGGTAATTTCCGCGAAGTAAGCATCGGTAGCGACATGCTCAAGGGGAAGGAATTGTTTGATCGAATCGACATCCTTGTTCAAACTGCTTGCCGCCGCTCGGCCGACAACGATAACGATTACGAGATCGACTATATGTGGTATCTGTGGTGCGGTCCTGATTCACCACTGTTCGATAAATCGAAAATGGCGACATTCGAGCGATATATGATCGCCGACAAGGAAACTCACAAAGAGCAGAAAGGGAATTACTATCTGCTCAACGACAGCGTGGACACATGCAACCGCATCCTGGTCGAATTCGGACTCCCTACCGAAGGATCGCATATTATAAACGGCCACGTTCCGGTAAAAATAAAGAAAGGTGAGAATCCCGTGAAAGCCGATGGCAAACTGCTTGTTATTGACGGCGGTTTTTCAAAAGCATATCAACCCGAAACCGGTATCGCAGGCTACACACTCGTTTATCATTCAAGAGGTTTCCAGCTCGTTCAGCATGAACCGTTCGAATCTCAGCAGAAAGCGATCGAGGAAGGACAGGACATTATTTCAAACACTGTCCTGAACGAATTCAAGGCAAAACGTCTTAAGGTTCGCGACACCGATAAAGGAAAAGAACTCATCAGTCAGGTCGAAGATCTCAACAAGTTGCTCGCTGCATATCGCAAAGGACTTGTAAAAGAAAAAAACTGACATATATAACTGCTAAATATTAAATCATAATAAGTAATTATCATGAAAAGATTCTTCTTGCTCTCTATCTTCTGCATTGCAACATCCATAATGTTCTCAGTTATAGCTAAAACTCCCTCGAAATATCTCACCGAGGAAGAAATCGATGCTGCCGAAATGTATGCCGACGATATCGATGATTCAATCCGAAACCGTTTCGACGCACTTCATCAGTCGTGGTACAATGCAGCGAAAAACACGCCTGAGGTCATTACTTCTTCATCGACATCGGCATGGACAACCCTTCCGCAATTTGCCGAATTAAAGAAAATGGGAACGGTGATCATTCCTCTTATTATCGAAAAACTTACCGATAGCGAATGTCATTTCACTCGTGAATTATACATTGCCGTACAGACCGATAAGAAACTTGCGCCTCAACCCGACGACGATTCTTTATCATCGCAGGAACTTGCAGCCCGATATGTGAAGGCATGGCTGCAGAGTCAACAATAAGAGCGTATTTCACCTCCTCCTTATTATAATTAAAGTATACCACGAGCTAAATTTTGTTTAATGAAGTATTAATGAACGAATTACAAGTCATTCAAAGTAAGATTTACGAGATAAGAGGTCAAAAGGTGATGCTCGATCGAGATCTTGCAGCGCTGTATGGTGTAACTACATCAAACCTGAATAAGTCGGTTAAACGAAACTTGAAACGTTTCCTGACGATTTCATGTTTCAGCTTACTACCAATGAGTTCAGTACATTGAAGAGTAACTTGATATTCCAAAATGGAACATCAAGTTGGGGTGGTACTCGAAAACTACCGTATGCATTCACGGAGCAGGGTCTCGCCATGTTATCGGGACTTCTCAACAGCGATATCGCTATACAGGTCAATATCAACATTATGCGGGCCTTTGTCGCTATACGTCAAATGATAACCGATAATTCGCCGCTCAAACGTCTTGCCAATCTCGAAAAGAATTTCAACGAATTGAAACAAGATTTAGAAGAGATCTTCGCCGACTACAACGACATAAACGAAGATACCAGGACCCAGATTGAAGCGATCAATACAACTCTTGCCGAACTTCAGGCGAAATCACAATTAAAACCTCATCGACGCGTCGGCTTCATGCCACCGAAAGATAAATCAGTATAAACCTAACAGAGATGGATTTTGTGATTTGTTTGTATATATGAGTCTGTCCCTCTGTTAACTTTTCTTGTGAAACAAGCTCTAAGTGATCACCAACATTCTGTTTTATCAGCTATCTCAGGAATAACCGAGGAATTATAGACCGGATCGATACCTTTTTTTCTCTGAGCCGAATAATCTCTTAGACACCTGAAGGCATATTTTCCTAAAATCAATATAGCCACTATATTGCAAAGTGTCATAAGAGCCATTGTTATATCGGCCAGCGCCCACACAAGTTCAAGTGATGAAATAGCTCCGAGCATCACCATTACACCCACAATCGCGCGAAGTGAATAACGGATACGTCGGTCGGGGTTTATAAAGGCGAGATTGGTTTCTCCATAGTAATAATTGGCAATTATACTGGTGAAGGCAAAGAGAAGAATTGCTATCGCGACAAAGATTTTGGCAGCAGCCCCCACTTCATTTTCAAGTGCCGCTTGAGTAAGTTCGATACCGGTCAGACCGTTGTCGAATATCCCGCTGCACAATATTATAAAGGCCGTTGCCGTACAAACAAGCAGCGTATCGGTATATACTCCAAGTGTCTGGATCAAACCCTGCTTCACCGGATGACTTACAGCTGCAGTCGCGGCTGCATTTGGCGTCGAACCCTCTCCGGCTTCATTACTGAATAAACCTCTTTTGACTCCCATTATCATTGCCATTCCGATTCCACCACCCATCACCTGATTGATTCCGAAAGCATTCTCGAATATGAGTGCCATCACTCTTGGGAAATCAGAAATATTCATAATAACCACATACAGGGCAAGCAAAATATACAGCACTGCCATAACCGGCACAAGAATCTCGTTGATACGCGCAATTCTCTGTATGCCTCCACAAATAATGATCATCGACAATACCGTACACACGACACCGACAACCGTGCGATCAAAACCGAAAGTATTGTCGAGTGCAAGAGCAATAGTGTTGGATTGAACAGTGATGAACGCTACAGCAAAAGTCAATGTTATAAGAACTGCGAACATAACGGCATACCAACGCTTACCTATACCTTTCATTATATAATATGCCGGACCGCCGCAATAGGAGCGTTCCCCTCTGACCTTGAATAATTGAGCAAGTGTAGATTCGATAAATGCATTGGCCGATCCAAGAATTGCCACCACCCACATCCAGAAAACCGCACCCGGACCACCTAAAGCTATTGCGATGGCAACCCCGGCGATATTACCGGTACCGACACGGCTGGCCAGCGAAACCACAAATGCCTGAAATGAACTGATTGTCTTGTCAGTTGGAAGTTCACGATCCTTAATATCATCGTGTTTATGACCTGACTCAATCAAAAGGCGACACATCTCCCCTATCATCCTGAACTGTACTCCACGTGTTTTAAACGTAAAATATAAGCCGGCGCCCAAAAGAACAGCCACAAGAAGATAAGTCCATAAGAAATCGTTGACAAGATTTATATATTCCATGATATTTGTGATTTAGCTAATTACTTTTTAACCGACGACGAATCAGACGCTTCCGATATATTCTCAACCTTTTCATCCTTCATCAGCTTCTTGATTCTCTGTTTATTTCGCAGACGATGGATGAATGAGAAAATATTATCGAAATCGCGTTTGAAAACTATGCCGACTCCTTGAGTGGTTGTCGCGGTTTTAACATAATAGTTCTGATCGTTATAACGGTTATATGCCTTAAGACGAACCGATCCACGCTTATTGAGCAGATACTCAAGATCGAAATCTCCTATAAACTGATTAGTATTCATAGCCTTGTCACGATAGCCGAAGTTACCGTTGAACAACAGGCGATTGTTAAGCAATGAACTTGACAGAGCGAGATCGACCTCAACATCTGAGAAGTCTCCGCGGTCACTCCTGAAATTAGGTGCGATACTCCAGTTATCGCTCAACTGCCCC
>CAZHHF010000009.1:0-23688 GCA_964531905.1 uncultured Bacteroides sp. | reverse complement strand
ACGCGGCGGCCTTCGATATTCTGCAAGCGTTCCAGAGTCTCGGTAACCGAGTTGAGGCAATCGGCGCTCAGGGTGTCGAATCCTTCATCGATAAATATTGTGTCGGGGGTCGACGCCGTGTCCTGAAATGCCGACAGACCGAGCGCGAGCGCAAGTGACACCATGAAACTTTCGCCTCCCGAAAGGGTATTGAACGCTCTCACGTGACCTGCGAGCGCATCGTAAATCATGATCTCGAGAGAGTCGGGACGTCCTTCGAGCTGATAACGGGTGTCGAACATGGCAAGATAATAATTGGCTCTGTCGAGCAACTGGCTGAGGATGAACGCACAGGCGATGCGGTTAAACCGCTCCCCTTTCTCACCTCCGAAACTCCGGTCGATTCCTGTCCATAATTCCACTTTATGTTCAAGGCGCCCGATACGTTCCATACGGACAACATTACGTTTTCTAATATCATCGTCGGCCCTGATCTCCGCGTGAACCTGACCGATGGTGCGGTTTAGATCGCTAAGCTGTGAATATAGACCGGAGTTACAGCGAACAATATTCTCAGTTGTAAAAAACTCGTTCGCTTCAGGAATCAGCCGCGTGGCCTCGCAACGGAGTGTAGCGATGTTACCAATATGTTCCCCGATATTCTTGCGGCGCGCTTCAATGAGTTCCTCCAACGAGGATATTTCGGAACCAAGAGCAGCTGACTCTTTTTCGAGCCGGCTATATTCATCCATGAAAATGCTATAACTTTTTAATTTCTCCATGAGCCGGGAATTGATCTCGGCCGCACGTTCTATCTTACCGTTAAGCAAGGTTTGTTTCTCGCTATTTGCCGCGATACGGATATCAACAGCTTCCGTCACGAGGAGATCGTTTCCGTTCATCACGATACCGATCGGCGAGAGCATTTCCGAGACTGCACTACGGGTAGCGCCGATTTTTTTTTCGGCGTCGGAAGTATCACGGCGCACCTTAACAAGTTCTGTACTCCGCAGCTTGAGCGATGCCCTGACTGCCGACGCGGCGTCACGTTTAGTTTTTTCTACTCCCTTAAGTTCCTGCATCCTTCGTTCAAGCGGACGCAGAGCGTCGATAAACTGACGGTCATCTATGATCCTGACCACTTCGGAGCCGCAAACCGGACAATTATCACCTACTTTCAAACCATGACGCAAAGCTACGGCTGCATCACCGATTCCACGACGCGCAATCTCAATCGACTCGCGCATCGCTTCAACATCGGCCGATGCCGAGGCGAGTTCTTTTTCTTTCTGCGGCAGGTCGGTGTTAAGCCGTTCTATTTCAGCTACAATCTCCGATTCAGTGCGCTTCATGCGGTCGATGTCGGTAAGCATCGATGAAGCTCTTTCAAGCTGCAGCCTACATTTATTCAGCAACGCGGTTTCGGCCGATAACTGTGCAAGCTCAGTCCTCATTCCATCAAGTCCCAGAGTTTTCATCTCGGAAGTAACCGACTCCCTCTGCTCTATCAGACGCGATCTCTCACCATCTTTCTCCCGCAGCTGCCCAACGATCATTTCTAAATTTCGCTTCAATACGGGCAGACGGTCACGATTTACGGCCAGTGAACGCTTTTCACGTTCGACCGCGCTGAAAGCGACATCCATCGAATCATATATATTTTTCAAGGACGTCATCAATTCAATTCGGGTCTGCAATACTGTCAGCGAGTCTTTTAGTTGCGCAAGTGTATTCTCTTTTTCCAACCGCAGCTCATCGGTTAACGGAGGATTTACTTTCAGAATCTCGCGCTCAGTATCAAGCTCTTTCTGAAATCCGTTCTTTATTACGCGGATCTCGCGTCCGGTCTTCGAGAATACACTTATCCCAACAATCTTCTCCAAAATCGCGGCCTTATCGGTTTCGGAAGCGGCGAGAAAGCGTGAGAAACCTCCCTGAGCGAGCATGACAGTACGCGAGAACCGGTCATAGTCGAGTCCGGTAAGCTGCGGCGACTCTATCATCTCCCTCACATCGTTCTTCTTGTCCCACGTGCGGCCCGTCTCACAATCTTCTAGCAGATGAACTTCGGTATTGATCTTTCCGGCATTGACACCTTTGACATAAGGTGATACCACCCATGATGCACGGTAACACCGTCCGTCATTACCATCGAAAAGGAGTGACGCCTCGGCCGATGCTGTACCGCGGCGAACGAGCGACAACGGTGATGATAACTGAAGTTCACCCGATCTCACCGAATCATCAGCGCTTTTACGATTACCGAGTCCCTCAAGCCTGGGAGCGGTGCGGAACAGGGCCAGACATATAGCGTCGAGAATAACGCTCTTGCCCGATCCGGTAGGTCCGTTGATCAGGAAAAGCCTTGTATCATCAAGCGGTTCTTTATCGAAGTCTATCACTGCATCCTCGATCGACGCGATATTCTTGATTATAAGCTGTTTGAATTTCATAGCGACTCGTTTTGCGTTGCCTGTTCCATTGCAGTGATGATACCTTCTCTCCATTCTTCGGGCAACTCGCCGCCTATTTTAAGCGCATAATAGCGGGCTGCGATGTCGAGCGGCTCTATCTTCCTGATCTCAGCCGTTGTCATCGTCATTGTCTCACCTGTCGCCTCCACCGGTTTCCTAACCGCATTGATTGTGCAGAACCGATAATTTTTACCTTTCAGGGCCTGCTCTACGAGATGACGTGAATTTCCCGGCAGGTAACCGTCGACCAGCATATTCACCCTGATATATTCTCCGCTACCGTCGGGAAGCGACGCAACGGCGGCGATAGCTTCCTCGGGCTTAAGAGGATCGACAGGAACCGTAAGTATACCGGTATGCTGAACGATCGGAATCTCGGTTATTACCGGCATTTCACCATGCCGTTCAATACTGACATACGAAACCGAATGATCATATCCCTCATCAAAACTGAGCGGTATGGGACTTCCCGAATAACGTACACGCCGGCCCGACAGCGTCATCGGAAAATGGATATGCCCTAAAGCGGCATAATCGTATCCTTCACCAAGACTTTTAATTTCATTAAAACTGAACCGCGCGGCATTCTGTCCCTTAGGATCGGCACCGGAAACCGCGAGATGCGCGGCAAGAACTACCGGGAGGCTGTCACTATTCCTCTGTGCCACACGATCGAGAAGAGCCTGATGATAGGCAGCGACAGCATCTTCGGCGCCTGACGGAACGAAACGGGAATAGTTATATTCCGACAAATAAGGCGCACCTACAATAAACCCCTTACCGGGTAGCTCCACAATCTGACGGTCACAGTCAAGCACTCCTTCCTTAACCTCGGGAGCGGTTATAAACGAAACGTTGAATGCTTCCCATAACCGTGCATTTATACCCAAGCGGGATGCACTGTCGTGATTTCCGGAAATAACGACAATTCTCATACCGCTATACGCCTCATGAATTTCTGTAAACATATCGACCATCAGCCTCTGGGCAGCTATCGACGGGAGCGGCACGTCGAATATATCGCCTGAAATCACCAGAGCATCCGGTTCATACTGCCTGACCGCCGAACATAACTGACTGCAGAATGACCGGTGATCATCGTCGCGCGAATAATTATAGAATGCCTGACCGAGATGCCAGTCGGAAGTGTGGATCAATTTCATAACGACAAATATAGAAAATAGGCGTCAACCTGGCAAGAAGTCTTATTTTTTCAAATTTATTTTTTTATATGAAAACAAAAGTGTAACTTTGCCGTTGAACAAGTACATACACTTTACTTTTTATCTCAAAGGGGGTCTCGCCGCTTTCATCACGGCCGAGATTCTTTCTTTTTTATTTATCAACTGAAACAGCAAAAAAATTTAATAGACATGGCAATCACTTTTATGACCAAAGAAGGCTATAAGAAAAAAATGGAAGAAATAGCCTATCTCGAAAACGTTAAGCGTCCTGAAATTTCCCGCGCTATCGCTGAGGCACGTGATAAAGGCGACCTGTCGGAAAACGCAGAATACGATGCAGCCAAAGAGGCCCAGGGAATGCTCGAAATGAAAATCTCGCAGCTTAAAGACCTTGTTGCCAACGCCCGCATAATCGACGAGAGCAAACTGTCGACCGATGAGGTTCAGATAATGAACCGCGTCAAAATCAAGAATGTAGCCAACGGCATGACTGTGGAATACACCATCGTGGCCGACAGCGAAGCAAATCTCAAGGAGAAAAAAATCGCATCATCTACGCCTATCGCACAGGGGCTTATCGGCCACAAGAAAGGTGACATCGTTGAGATCCGCGTTCCATCGGGCCTTATGAAATTTGAAATTCTTGAAATCGGATTCTAATTCATTTCTGAAATGGCAACTATCTTTTCACGCATCATAGCCGGCGAAATTCCATCGTACAAAGTAGCCGAAGACGATAAAAACTACGCATTTCTCGATATCAATCCTGTTGCGGCAGGACACGTTCTGGTTGTTCCAAAACGCGAGACCGACTATATCTTCGATCTTCCCGAAGAAGACTACGTGGCTCTTCAACTTTTCGCCGCAAAAGTTGCCCGCGCTATCGAAAAGGCAATTCCTTGCAAACGTGTAGGAACGGCCGTAATGGGACTTGAAGTTCCTCACGCCCATATCCACCTCATTCCCATTAACAAGGAAAGCGACATGAATTTCTTCAAAGATAAACTGTCGCTTCCGGAAGCTGAAATGCGCCATATAGCCGATCAAATAGCATCAAACTTCTAATCCCTTATTCATGAAAAGAAACAGACTTATCTACGCGGGTATCCTCACCTTAACCGCCTTTTTCACAGCGTGTAATTCCAATCCGGAGTGGAAAGTAAAGGGAACTGTTGAAGGGGGTGAAGGAAAGTTCATAACGCTAGAAGCTTCCAACAACGGAACGTGGTACATGCTCGACACGCTCACTCTTAAAGCCGACGGCCGCTTCGATTTCAAGCAACCTGCAGCCGGTTATCCCGACATCTACCGCCTCACCGTGGATGGAAACTCACTATATTTCCCCGTCGACAGCATTGAAACGATAACCATCAAGACCGATATTGCCAATTTCTCAAATCCGCTTACCATCGACGGCTCATCTCAAGCCGATATGTTCATGCAGATCGACGCAATGGTCAATGATGCTGTAAAACGTAACGGATCGGCTACAAATGCCGTTGCCGACGCTGATCTGAAGCAGAAACTCGCCGAACTCATTTTAAGCGATCCATCGAGCGTTACAGCCTACTATGCCATCAATAAAAAAATAGGAGCGACTCCGCTCTATTCTGCCTCCAATCGTAACGATCTCAGGATCATAGGTGCGGTAGCCAATGCTTTCGACATTAAACGGCCGACCGATCCGCGTACGATGTATCTCAAACGTCTGTTCCTTTCCAACCGCGCGCCGGTGTCGTCTGTTCCAACCGATACAATAGTTGCCAACGAGGTTAATCTGATCGACATCGAACTGCTCGATCCTGCAGGAAAAACGGTAAAACTCAGCGACGTCGCATCGAAAGGTAACGTGGTCATCCTCAACTTCACTTCACTCACAGCCAAAGAGTCGCCTGTCTACAATCTTGAACTGGGCAAAATTTATGAGTCACGCCACGCCAACGGTCTCGAGATCTATCAGGTGAGTATCGATGACGATGAGTTCGCATGGCGCCAGGCTGCCAAGAATCTCCCGTGGATCTCAGTCTACAATAACCCGTCGGATCTCACACCGCTTATCAGGTATAACGTGGGAGCGCTCCCGGTTTCATTCATCATTGACCGTAACGGTTCAATAGCAGAACGCGTTGTAGCTCCCGAGGAGATCAACAAAGTCCTCAACAAGTACATGTAATCTCAACTACATACACACCTCTATCAATACGCCCGATTTCCGGAAAAGAAATCGGGCGTATTGATTTTGAACCATCGGAACTTATCAAACGTTGACATATATAAATATATATTGTAAATACTTTTTATTTATGTCACGCCTCATCAACCAAAATAGAGAACCGGTCACAGCGACCTATCGTACTTCGGCACCAACGCAACTTAAATTCAAGGAAATAACGCTTGCCGACCTTCCACAAATCAACCGTATACTGCAAATGGCTGATAGCCGCACATGCGATTACACCATTGGCGGGATATACATGTGGATCGACTACTTCAAATACAGCTACTGCATCTATAACGACACTCTTTTCATAAAAGGTGTATCGGAAGATAACAGACAACAGCCTGCATTTTCGCTTCCTATCGGTGCAATGCCTGTCGCCGATGCAATAAAACTGCTCAAAAACTATTGCGACAGCCAGGGAATCACACTCCGCTTCTCAGCTATTCCCGAAGACCGTCTCGCCGACTTCCGTTCTGTGGGCCTGACCGATACCAGCTTCCTTGCCGACTGGTCGGACTATCTTTACGACATTAATGCGCTCGCAACCCTTTCAGGTAAAAAACTTTCGAAGAAACGCAATCACGTGAACCGCTTCATAGCCGACAATCCCGAATACCGTTTTGAACCGCTCACCACCGATCTCGCACGCCGCCTCGAAGTTATATGCCATGAATGGCTTATGCCCGACGGAGAAGGATCGGCAACCGCCGATGCCGAACACGACTCGGTTATCAGCGTTCTCAACAATCTGATCTGCTATCCGTTTGAAGGTGCGGTACTCCGCGATAACTCAGGCCGTATAGTAGCTTTCACCCTGGGAGAAATAATCGGTGATACCCTTTTCGTGCATATCGAAAAAATGTGCCACGACGTAAGCGGAGCCGGCGAGACCATCAACAAACTTTTTGCAGCCGCCATGCTCGAGCGTCATCCGTTCCTGAAATATGTCAACCGCGAGGAAGATACCGGCGATGAGGGACTCCGAAAAGCAAAAGAATCCTATCATCCTGCCATGCTTTTAAGAAAATACGACATCACAATATAAGTTTTTGATAAACATGCGACACATTTAGGCAACTATGCCTAACTTTGCACCTAAGTTAACCAACTTATCGACTATGAATAATTGTAAACCGGGTAAAAGTGCCGCATACGCACTGGCGGCAATCCTTATTCTTGCTGTTTCGGTGTTCTCGGGCTGCAACAAAGCCGAACGCACATTAATCGAAACTATTCCGGGCAACTCCGGATTTGTCGGCATAGCAAACCTCGAGAAAATTCTTAAAAACGCAGGATGCCGCTTCAATGACGGACGCATAACATTATCGGAAGATCTGCTCGTGATCAGGAACTATCTTCCCACCGATATATCCGACGCCATCGATATATTGTCGGCTGCCTCAACAACAGTTGACCTCTCGCATGTGGTAGCTTTCGGCAAAGATGCTGAAAACATCATTGTGACCTTTCCTATCACCGACATTGAAATGTTCTCGAACGTAATGATATCGATGAGAGGGACAAAGGAAAAGAACGGTGACCTGATCTCATATCGCTTCAACGGCTTTACTGTGGTAACTGATGGAAATCAGGGATGGGTAGCAAATGACACCTATCAGGTGACCGATGCACTGAAAGAAGCTTCGGGCAACCATATCGGAAAGTTCAGTGAGATCGTTAACTTCATAGAAAATCCCGGGAACGCAGTATCCCTTGCCATAAACACACACTCCAACCTTCTCCCATATAATCTCAACGGAGTAACGCAGACCGTTGAAGACGCGTGGATATGCAACTCCCTCACGTTAAACGACAACATTATCGGAACAGAGACAACCATCATAGGACGCAACGGCACCGTTGTTGATTTCACGCCGTATATCTCTACTATCGATACCGATTTCCTGCGCTACGTACCCGACAACAGTCAGGCAGCTATCGCCATCGGACAGATAAAGAATCTCGATGGGATCATCAATACGCTCTCCGGTTTCATCCCCGCACAACAATCAATAGCAGCCGTACTACCTTATTTAAAGAGTATTGACGGAACCATTGCCGGCGCGTTGAATCCTTCGGCTGGATCAACTTTCCTCGCCGATATCTCACCCAAAACATGGGACATGACGCTGATGGTGCGTATGCAACAGTCGGATATCAATGCCCTGTCATCACTCATTGGCATGTATGGCTCACCGTCGAAAAAAGGCTCTGATGAAAACGAATGGAATACAGTGAACCTCAGCGGAATCGACATCAATTACGGAAGTTTTGACGGATACTTCATCGCATCCACACGCGAAATTTCGGGTAACCGCAACAACTCGTTTACCCAGGCGTTCAGCGGCAAACTCGCTGCAGCGGTGATCGATATTCCCTATAACAGCGAGACGATGAAGGCATTCAATCTCCCCTACGGATTCTATTTCACTATAGGTATAGAGAATAGTGCGATCAAGGCGCGATTCCGCTTCAATGGAACAAATGATGCGGTCCTCACAACTATCGCGTCAATCATCGCGCGCAATCTGAAAAACTCGGAAGATAGCGAAATAGTGTCAATCATCAACGACCCCTACAGTGATGAAATTTATCCCGAACTTCTTGAACCTGTAGATGAACACTAATCATATTGAAACAATACGTCTGTCGGGAGTTCTGCCCCTGCCACTTGAGGAATCGAGACATTCGGTGCAATCCGAATTATGGCTTAATGAATTCACGTTTCACCGCGGGCATAGCTATATCATAGCCGCCGAATCGGGAACCGGAAAATCATCGCTATGCAGTTTCATCTACGGCAATCGACGCGATTACAGTGGTGAGATATTTCTGAACGGCCAGAATTACCGTACGTTCACTCCGGAACAGATCCTTAAACTCCGCCGCGAGTTAATCGCGCTGCTCCCTCAGGAGATGAGGCTGTTTCCTGAACTTACAGTCAAAGAGAACATCGAGATCAAGAACAGGCTGACCCGATATAAATCAACCGATGAAATCAACCGTCTTATGGAACTCACCGGTATCGATGCGCTCCGTGACCGACGTGTGGACACACTCTCAATAGGCCAGCAACAACGTGTTGCGATCGTTAGAACTGTATGCCAGCCTTTTGACTTTATACTGCTCGATGAGCCCGTAAGCCACCTCGACGCACGAAACAACCGCATAGTAGCCGACCTGCTTTCGGCCGAAGCTGCATCCCAGGGTGCCGCTATAATCGCCACATCAGTAGGCAACCACCTCATGCTCGACAACGCAACAACTCTACGGTTATGAAAAACTCCAGCCCCGTAAAGAAACTGATGACCCGGAACATCAGTCTCGCCCAGATAATCGGATTCGCAGTAACGAATATGGTAGGACTCTCCATTGTGATGATAGCGCTTCAGTTCTATCGCGACGTAGATCATGTTATAAATGGAGAAAATGAACTCGTATCCGGAGAATATATCGTAGTTTCGAAAAGCGTTAACCCGTTCGGGAACACCGTCACCACATTCACCAGGGAAGAAATCGACTCCATATCTTCACAGCCGTGGGCCGAGGATGTAGGAATCTTCACACCCTCACAATTTAATATCAGCGCATCGGTCGATTTAAACGGAGCAGGCCTTTCAACCGCACTCTTCTTCGAGTCGGTTCCCGACCGATTCCTCGACGTGGTTCCTCACGGATGGAACTTCAACGAAAACGACAACACCATTCCGGTTATAATATCCAAAGAATATCTGTCGCTTTATAACTTCGGATTCGCCTCCTCGCGCGGACTCCCCACAGTCAGCGAAGCAATGCTCGGCATGATACCGCTCCGGATATCGGTCAGCGGAAACGGTAGGGAACAATCATTCAAAGGACGCATCGCCGGATTTTCATCACGACTGAACACAATAGCCGTACCCGAATCGTTCATGACATGGGCCAACCAGCAGTTCGGCACATTGACAGAGACCAACCCGTCGCGACTGATAATAAAGAACAATCAGCCCGGTAACCCCGAAATTGAGGAATATCTGGCGGCACACAACATTGAGACGGGACGTGAGAACAGTTCTTCAAAACTAAACTTCTTCCTTTCATTACTCACATCGGTGGTTGCCGGTGTAGGTATCATAATCTGCACTCTGTCACTGTTCATTCTTCTGCTCAGTCTCCATCTCATTCTTCAGAAAAACAGTACAAGAATCCGCAATCTTCTGCTTCTCGGATACACTCCTTCAATGCTTAGCCGCTATTATAGTAATATGATTATCGGAGTCAATCTCACAGTCCTTGCCATAGCGTCGGTCATCATGACGATAACAGCGGGACTATGGATAACTCCGCTTGCAGCGCTGGATGTCACACCTACGCCGATATGGCCAACCCTGATCGCCGGAACAATAATCACTGCGACAGTCACAACAGTGAATCTAATCAGTGTCAATCGGGCGGTGAAACGATGTTTTTAACTTTCCGATACGTGAAAGTTAATCTGTGTCAAAATCAGACGCGATTTTAACATTTTCTACTCTAAAATCATTATTTTTGTAGAGTATCATATATTTTATAACTCCACGAATCTATAATGAGAAGAGCAGCTCTCTATATAACCTTACTTTTCGCAGCTATCGCCGGTACTGCGCTCGCCGAGCAGAAAGTACCGGTCGAACGCCCCGATATGGAAAAGATTAAAAACGAGGTCAACAATCCCGAATCGAAATATTACTATCCTACGCTCATGGAACTTTATGAGCGGAACGACACGGTGATGAATCTCGATCAGTACCGTCATCTCTACCTCGGAACAATGTTCCAGGAAGACTATAACCCCTACCGGCACACCAACTTCTCATCATCGGTAGAATCTCTTTACTACAAAGAGAAACACACCCGCGCCGAACTCGATTCAATAATCAACTTCGCCGAGCAGGCACTCCAGGACGATCCGTTTGACCTCGCACAGATGAACTATCTGATTTTTGCGCTACGCGGACGTGGTAAAAACAATCGCGCCGATATATGGCAATATAAACTCAATCATCTACTTGAAGCTATCATCTCTACCGGAACAGGTATAGACACCGACAACGCATGGTTCGTCATCAACCCGCGTCATGAGTATAACATCATCAACTTCATGAACGGAGTGGTTGAGAATCAACAATACGTGGAACCATATTTCGACTATATATCGATAAAGAAAACGTCCGACAAAGCGCCGGACGGTTACTTTTTCAATATCAAGCATATACTTGAGGAATACTACCGTAAGTTCCCCGAGTAAAAGCTACTTTTTCAACAATCGCTGAGCCTCAGGAAAAGGAATCGACTTGAGAGGTGCAAGTCCGCTTTTACCCTCGAGCGCGCTTTCATCGTATGCACTCGCAGGCAGCAGACCGGCGCCAACAACAGCGTCACTGCCGTTTACAAAATAAATCCCGTCAACTCCCGATTCCGAAAGCATCTGATAAACATCGTCGGCAGGCTGATTCACCGTAAATACAGTGGTTCCTTTCAGAGACTGAAGTCCGGCCGCTTTCATTGCATTTGCCTCGGCTGAAGATCCATCGGCCGAAGATCCGCTACCTTTTACCTGACCGTTGAGAACGATCACAGCTCCCCACGGACCATTACCGGCCGCAACACTTTTCTTTGCAACATCGGTAGCCATATCGATACCTACCATTTCGGCAGGAGTTGGATTGACAACCTTTGTTACAGGAAGCTTGGCATAAGAAGCCAGACATGATACGGCCATAAATGCCGTGATAATCTGTTTTTTCATAAGCTATATTAAATCAGTATTTAATTTTATCTTCTTTGGCGTTCCACATTTCGAACGCCTTTATCGCACCGGAATCTTCTATATGAATCGCCGGAATCGCACGCGCCGCTACCGGTTTCGCAAGTTCCCGGTAAATAAATCGGTCGCTGAAATCAATCGCATCGGCATCGCTTTGTGTGTTTCCGTAATAAAGCCTTGAAATACCTGCCCAGTATATTGCGCTGAGACACATCGGACAAGGCTCACACGAACTATACATCACGCAACCTTTGAGCGAAAACGTCTGTCCCTCCTGGCATGCATTCCGTATTGCATTGATTTCAGCATGCGCGGTAGGGTCATTTGACATGGTGACACTGTTGACCCCTGTTGCAACTATTCTTCCATCATGCACGATCACTGCTCCGAACGGACCTCCGCCACGTTTCACATTTTCCTCAGCCAGACGCACTGCCTCAGCCATAAACCGGCGGTCATCGTCACTGACATTCATTCGTTTATCCTCCATAGTAGTTTTTCCTTATTAGATTTCATTCACTAAGTTAATACTCTCACTTCAATATCAACACTCAAGTGGTCAAAAAAGATGTTAACGATAACTTTTTAACGGAGGATAAAATGCATCGGGAATATGTTCCACACTGAAATCATCAGCATCGCCCACAACTATCACAATATCAAACTGTACTTCATGAGGCACCTTAGCACAGTTCATATATGCATTCGCAGCTCTAACAAGGCGTGCCTGTTTAATCTTTCCAACGGCCTCGGCAGCATCGATATACCGATCCTTACGTGTCTTAACCTCAACAAAGATAATCCTGTCGCCTTTCATCGCCACTATATCTATTTCGTAAGGAGGTACACGCCAGTTGGTTTCACATATCGCGTATCCCGAAGCTACAAGATATTCCATTGCTACCTTTTCGCCCCATCGGCCCTTTTCATTATGACTTGCCATGACTGATAAAGTTAATTCACACAAAAATAGAAACTTATCACCGGTTTTAAATGATTATCGCCATCCGGTTAACTTAATTAACGTTAAAACAGCGTTCAATCATGTAACTTTCAGCCGTGATCCGCGTCAAATAAACGTAGTAAGCAATTAAGACAGCAATAATTCGCAATAATTAATGTGATAATGATTGGTTTATATAGAACCGCGAAAATCGGTAACCGAGAGGCTACCGATCTTATTTTACATTAACAGTTTTAACTAAATAAAGTTAAATAACGACTCTTGAAATTCAACTTTTTCCGTATTGAAGTATCTTAATTATATATAGAAATTTTTGCATTGCATAATAATGTGATAATGATTGGTTAAAAAAAAACGGGACTTCCGTGAGGAAATCCCGTTTTTATATTTATATATTTTTGATTATCAGCGACGTTTTTTCTGCTGTTCGGCACGCGCGGCAGCCAGCTGCTTACGCTGAGCCTCTTCCAGACGCGCCATCCAGCCCGATTTCTTCTTAGGCTTCTTGGATGCCTCGGCCATCTTGGCACGCACTTTCTTCTCATCGACAAACCGACGGAAGATATACGTCTGCACGATCGTGATCAGGAGCGAAAGGAAATAATAGTAGCTGAGACCCGATGCATAATCATTGAAAATGAACAGGAACATAACCGGCATCAGATACATCATCCACTTCATCATCGCCATCTGTTCGCTGCTCGCCTGAGTCTGCATGTTGGTTCTCGTATAAATGATATTGACAGCGGTCATCAGAAGACAGAAGAGCGATACATGGCTTCCATAGAACGGAATACTGAACGGAAGGGTGAAGATAACGTCGGGAGCCGCGAGATTCTTAGCCCACAGGAACGACTCACCGCGAAGCTCGATACACGACGGGAAGAACCAGAACATCGCAACAAGGATCGGCATCTGAAGCAGCATCGGAACACAGCCCGACATCGGGTTCGCGCCAGCCTTTGAATACAGTTCCATTGTCTTACGGTTACGCGTCATGGCATTCTCTGTGCCGGGATACTTCTCGTTTATCTCCTTGATATCGGGTGCCAGAACACGCATTTTAGCCTGAGAAAGAAGGCTCTTGTAGGTAAGAGGGAACAATATCAGCTTGATAAACAAGGTAAGTAGCAGAATAATGATACCATAATTGCTTATGAAGCCGCTCAGGAAAGTAAATACAGGAATGATGATCAGCGTGCTTATCCAACGGAAGATCGACCATCCGAGCGGAATAAGACGTGTCAGTTCAAGATTTTCCTCCGTGTCGAGAGTGTCATCGAGAGAAGATAGCAACGGATAAAGATTCGGGCCGAAGAAAAGATCGATAGTCACCGGATTCTCCACTGTCGATGAATAGTCGAGGATAGTCGACGCATCCATCTGCTTCAGATACGCAGGTTCATCGGTGATGATTTTCTGCGACACCTCGGCTGAAGAGAACGAACTGCGGGGGATAAACACAGTTGAGAAGAACTGGTTTTTGAACGCGATCCATTTTACATGCTGCGACAGCGACTCATTGTCGTCCTTTGACGAGTTCAATTCATCGGGACCATCGCCCACATATTTATAATATATGGCACTGTTGCGTTCCTCAAAAGTGCGTCCTTCTTCGTTACGCGCCATCTTCTGACTGAAACTCAAGTCAATCGTAGCAACACTCGGAGAGATGATCTCCTGCATATTCTGCTGAACGATCTCCATCTTCACGATATAGCTCATCGGAGCGAGTGTATATCTGATTCCCCACACGGCGCCTTTGCCTAATTCAAGTTTCATGAGAACAGTAGAATCACTTTCCTGAACAGGAGTGAAATAGAACTGCTCGGTATCAAACCTTTGCTGGGTTGACGAAGTGAACGAGAAATTGAACGATGATGTAGCTTCGTTGAACAGAACCACGTTAGCCGTGTCGCCATTGATATAAGTGTCATAATCCTTAAGCAGGGCTTTGGCCGGACGTCCTCCCTTAGAAGCGAATTCAACCGACAGCAATTCGTTTTCAAGGGTCAGACGGCTATCCTCGCCCGAAAGATAACGGGCGAATCCCTGGTAACGGCCTGCTTTCTCAAGAGCCGCACGGAGATTGGCTACAGCAGCTTTGGATTGTGCGATAGTCAGACCCGAGAAATCATTCTCTATAATCCGCGACAGATCGGCCATAGTATCGGCAGCTTTGACTGTACCGGTAAGTTGATCGCCGGTAACCTTGATATTAACTGTATTGTCGGCATAAACCACCGAATTGTCAACCGTATCAGGGGTACCTACCTGCATTATGGTGGGAACGATTCCCGATGTCTCTATTTTCGACAGTGTATCGGGAACATTGGCAAGCGCTGCCTGGCGCTCGGCTTCGATTCTCGCCTGCTCGGCCATCTGTTCCTGTTCGGCCTGACGGGCGGCGAGTTCCTCTTCGGAAGGTTTATTGAGCCACATGAAACCGAAGATGACGCATCCCATCATCAACAGTCCGAGTAAGGTGTTTTTATCCATTATTTATAATGATCGGGTAAATTTAATATTCAATTATTTCTCGCCCTGCTCTTTTTCGCGACGGTAATCTATCGCTGCCGATACGAAGCTCACAAAGAGAGGATTCGGATTGAGTACCGTACTCGAATATTCCGGATGATACTGTGTTCCGAGGAACCAACGGTGAGCGGGAAGCTCAACAACCTCTACCAGATGTGTTGCCGGATTCTCACCCACACAACGCATACCGGCGTCCTCAAAACGCTGGCGATAATCATTGTTGAATTCAAAACGGTGACGGTGGCGCTCGCTGACAGTGGTTTTACCGTAAGCTTTCGCAGCAAGCGAATCGGGATCGAGGGCGCACTCATAGGCACCGAGACGCATTGTTCCGCCGAGATTTGAAATCGACTTCTGCTCCTCCATCAGGTCAATGACATTATCAGGTGTCTTGGTATCCATCTCGGTAGAGTTAGCATCAGGAAGGTTGAGTACGTTACGGGCATACTCAATCACCATACACTGCATTCCGAGACAGATTCCGAATGTGGGTACATCGTTCTCGCGACACCATTTCAAAGCCACGAATTTACCTTCGATTCCGCGCTGACCGAAACCAGGAGCTATCACAACGCCATCCATCGATCCGAGAAGCTCGTTAACGTTTTCAGGAGTAACTTTCTCGGAGTGAATGAATTTCAGTTCCAGACGGCGGTCATTGTATGTCGCTGCCTGGAAAAGAGCCTCGTTGATCGATTTGTAAGCATCGGGAAGCTCAACATATTTACCTACCAGTCCGATAGTTACTTTCTCCTGAGCATTCTTCATTTTCTCAAGGAAGTGGAGCCACGGAGCCATGTGAGGCTCACCCTCTACAGGTACTCCGGCTTTGCGGAGAACAAGTTCGTCGAGATGCTGTTCATGCATCTTGATAGGAACTTCATAGATCGAAGGCACGTCGATAGACTGAATCACAGCGTCGGGTGACACGTTGCAGAACAGTGCTATTTTTCTACGCACCTCGGGAGTAATGTTCTTTTCGGTTCGCAAAACGAGGATGTCGGGCTGAATACCGACTTCCTGAAGCTGCTTAACGGAGTGCTGTGTAGGCTTCGTTTTAAGTTCTTTGGCAGCAGCGATATAAGGAACATAGGTCAGATGCACACAGATGCAGTTGGATCCGAGATCCCAACGCAACTGACGCACACTCTCGATGAACGGCAACGATTCGATATCGCCGACTGTACCGCCGATTTCAGTAATAACAAAATCGAAATTACCGGTATTGCCCAGAAGCTTCACATTGCGCTTGATCTCATCGGTGATGTGAGGCACGATCTGAACCGTCTTACCTAAGTAATCGCCACGACGTTCCTTGTCGATCACACTCTGATAAATGCGGCCGGTGGTGATATTGTTTGCGCGGGTGGTCTGGATATTGGTGAAACGTTCGTAATGACCGAGGTCGAGATCCGCCTCATGACCGTCGACAGTCACATAACATTCGCCGTGTTCGTAGGGGTTGAGCGTACCGGGGTCGATATTGATATACGGGTCAAACTTCTGAATTGTAACCCTATAACCGCGTGCTTTAAGCAAACATGCAAGCGATGAGGAGATGATTCCTTTACCAAGTGAAGAGACAACACCTCCAGTGACAAATATATACTTCGTTTCCACGTAAATGAGATTTGATTTTATTTATAAGTCGCAAAATTACATTTTTTTTCTCAATCGTAAAAACAGTATATCCAGTTTTTAGAGCCGTCTCACAAAATAACTCGAGTTAGATATTCTCCACACCTTCGATAACAACAATGCTGATGGCCCATATTTTCAGGTTTTAGAATTTTTCAGCGAGAGCGACAGCCTGTGCGCAACCATCGGTTTTATCTACGTCGCCTTCCTCATATACGCCAGGCACAAGCACCTCACCTACTACATCCCATTTCAGGAGTTGCGCCGTGCGCTCCATAGGCATCTTCACCCCATCCATAACACTCAGGTCATCCTCTTCGCAACAGCAGATAAGACCCATCTTCTTTCCGGCTACATCTTTTCCGCCGACCACTAACGAGAACACCCTGTCGATAACCCCTTTGATTTGTGCCGGTATGGAATACCAGTAAACAGGCATTGCATAAACAACTGCATCAGAATCAAGAATATGTGGAGCTATCAAATTGAAATCATCATCGAAAGAGCAGGCCTTTCCTGTCTTGAAGCATGTCATGCAGGCACGGCATCCACCGATTCTCATCATAGCGGCATCGAAACGCACCACCTCATGTCCTTTAGCTTCGGCTGCCTTGATGAAGGCATCCACCATAGCGAACGTATTGCCGTTTTTGCGGGGAGAACCGGTGATTACAGTAATTTTCATTTCTTAATGGTATTGGAATTCTGATTATATGCTTTGGCCACACATTTCCATTCGCCGTCAAGTTTAAGCAGAAGAAGGAAATCGGTAAAGTCAATGCGGCCACCCCACCCTTCCTCAAGAACACGCACCACTGCAACAGTCTCCTCCACTGCCAGCACATCGATGCGGGCTTTGAAATTATCTCCGGCACCCACCGAATCTACATTGTGATAGAACTGCTCGATTGATCCGCGTTCCAACGTTCCATCAAGAATACCGAAAAGAACGGCATCATCGGTAAAGAGGGCCCTGGCATACTCGCTGTTCCCTTCTGCGACACTTTTCACAAACTTCTCGGCTGCGCGTGCAACTGCTTCATATTCTTTAATTTCGTTTCTCATATTTTTTGGTTTTAAATATTATTTTATGGGTGCGAAATTACAATAGTATTCAATTCCCGTCAAGTACCGAAAAATTATTCGGTATATGAAAATTTTTTCGGTATTCTGATTATCAGCAATATTGATTAACTTCGCGACCGATGTTTTTTATATCATAAATAAATACAGCATAAGAATCCAACAAAAACAACCATAATGGCATACGAAAAGAAAATACCCGTTGATCTGGATTGTCCGCTGCGTCTCACAATGAGCCTGATAGAATCGAAATGGAAATCGTGCATCCTTGATGAACTCCGCAGCGGCCGACCGTTGCGGCCGAGCGAGATCCACAAATGTCTGCCGGAGGCTGTGCCGCGTGTACTCGACATACAGCTCAAGGAGATGGTGGAGGATGGATTAGTAATCAAAACTATTTTCCCGGAACTCCCCCCGCGTTCCGAGTATAAGATCACTGAACTTGGAAAATCTTTACTTCCCATCATCGATGCAATGCTGAAATGGGGTGAGGATCATTTCGACATATTCGAAAAAAAATACGGAACTAAATAATGGCCGGTGGCGGTGTAGTGAAACCTGATTACTATTGATATCACGGTGATAAGTTTAGAGAGACGATAATCAACAACTTGGAATTCCAGTTTAAACCGATAGCATTATTTTCATGTTATATCTCTAAATCACATTTATAATTACAGCCCTGAATATGTCATAGGCATTTTCACCGAATGGCTGAAAGAGCAATTACTTTAAACCGCAAAAGACTTATAAAAATATGAATATCATAGAAGCAATCAAGGAGCGACGTTCTGTCCGCAGTTATAAAGGTGAACACTTGACTCAACAACAGATAAGTGAACTCGTAGACACAGCTAATTCTGTTGAATCGCCATTTGGTGGAAGCGTTACGATACGTCTGCAATCATTCGACATAAAAGATGGATTCAAACCGAGTACCTACGGAATGATCAAAGGTGCCGTAGATTTCTTTCTGCTTGGGATCAAAGATGATAAACAATCGGCCCTGACCGCCGGATTTAAATTTGAACAGGTTGTCCTCAAGGCATGGCAAATGGGACTTGGAACATGTTGGATTGCCGCAACATTCAAGGGAACCGATTTCGACCGCGGCGAATCATGGCCTGATGGTGAAGAATTGAAAATTGTATGTCCGGTTGGAGTTGCCGCAAAGCAAAGCATTATTGAAAAGGTTACGAGAGTAACCTTAGGAAGTAAAAACCGAAAGCCTTTCGATAAACTCTTTTTCAACAGCGATTTCCAAACACCGTATGAGCCTTCAGGCCGATATGGAGAGGCACTTGAAATGTTAAGGCTTGCACCATCATCAACAAACTCTCAGCCCTGGAGAGCCTTAGTGTGTGGCGACACCGTACATTTTTACTACGTGCCGAAGAGTCAGGCATCAGTCCTTGATTGCGGAATCGGCCTGTGTCATTTCTTCGAAACCGAGAAATTCAATCATAAATCAGGCGTGTTCGAAGAGCTGACAAATGTACCGGAAGCCCCCGATAACTGGATTTATCTGACATCTTACAAGTCCGACAAATAATCATAGAATAACATCAATGGGACTGCCGATAGTTTCATATATAATTGACAATTACTGAATTTTCACATACTATGAAGAATATCTTTATTATCAATGGCGTTGAGCCTTATCCCCAGGCACCGGGCCTGCTGAACGCTACTTATGTTGATCTGGCTAAAAAATATTTTGAAGGGAACGGATGTGTTGTTAATGTAACTAAAGTTTGCGAGCCGTACGATGTGGAAAACGAGATAAAGAAGTTCCTTGCTGCCGATCTTGTAATATTGCAGATGCCTATGGAATGGTTCAGCGTAAGTTGGGCGTGCAAGAAGTATCTCGACTATGTATTGACTGCAGGCAGTCAAAGTATTCTATGCAATGGAGACGGCCGTCATAAGGAGAACCCGAAAGAAGGATACGGCACCGGTGGAAAACTCACCGGGGCATATATGTTGTCGGTAACCTCCAATGCCCCGAGTGAGTGCTTCGGCAATGCCGGCGAACCATTGATGAAAGGCCTTAGTGAAGATGATGTCCTCACACCATTGCATCTGACATTTCAGTATCTCGGCCTGAAACCTGTTACAAGTTTCTTTTCAACCGATATATACAAGAATCCGACCATCAAGGAAGATATTGAAAGATTCGCTCAACACCTTAAGCATCATTTTCCTTTTAAATAATCGCCGTAATTAATCAGCGTTATTTTTAAGCCATTGAACACGGCGCTGATCGGGCAAATGCTTTACTGTGAAATTCTCGAAACGGGCATTGAATCCGGTGCCATCGGGACATGCTCCCATCACGCCCACTTTCATCGGTATATTATCCTGCATCCAGGCGTTGCGCATAAGAGTATATTCCTTGTCGTCGAATGAATAGAAGATTTCAACCGCATCAAGTCGGCGAACCGCTTTGATCCAGATGTACGGCACAGGCTTATCAAGAGTGATCACACTCCAATCCGAGGTGTGATGGGTGACCACTGCGCTCAGATTATATTTACCGTCGACAAATTCAATACCGGCCTTGATATAATTTTCATGATCAATGCGCAACATCAGTCCCGCTTGATCGAACCTCACTTTATAGTCACCCGATATTTTCACTTTTGCCTCGAACTCGCCACCATATTCCGCCCAATAGAATGGCGCGTCGTCAACAGTGAAACCATAATGCGATATACGCCAGTAATCACTCTGGGGTGTCACCGCCATAGTAAGCGTGTTGCCGTTAATGTTCCATTGAGCCGGTTCATTAAACCAGTTCATCTTCTCGAGTGTCTGTGAATAACAGCTTAGAGTTGCAAAAAGAGCTGATAAAAGAATAATTTTTTTCATAAGCGTTTATATATTAGATTTTTCTGATTACTTTACATGGATTGCCTACAGCCAATGAGTTGGCAGGGATATCTTTCGCTACCACACTTCCGGCTCCTATAACGCAGTTGTCACCGATAGTCACACCGGGCAACACAACTACATTACCGCCGATCCAAACATTGTTGCCCACGCTGATCGGCTTAGCGTATTCAAGACCGGCGTTCCGCTGCGCAACATCAAACGGATGTCCGGCTGTATAGAATCCACACCCTGGAGCGATAAAAACATTCTTTCCGAAAGTCACTTTCGCCTCATCAAGAATTACGCAGTTGACATTCATATAGAAATTTTCGCCTAATTCTATATTGTAACCGTAATCGCAATGAAACGGTGATTCTATGATGAACCTGCCTTCATGACTTCCTAATATTTTACGCAACAACTCATATCTCCTTTCATCATCAAGTGGTGAAAGCGAGTTGATTTCATGTAAGATCACCTTGCATGCCTTACGCTCGGCTATAAGTGACGCATCATTGTTGGCATCATATAGCTCTCCACGCAACATCTTATTTTGTCCAGTCATCATCCAATAACCATGTTTTATTATTAACTTTGCAAAGTTAAACAGTTATTTTTTAGCGAACAATAGTCAAAAATAACCATATATGAAACTACAGAACGAGCTTACCGAAGAATTCTTGCGACAGCTACCTGTGACCGTCAGCAAAATTTCTGATGCTATTATGGAGAAATATATACGCATTGCCGAAAATTATGCTGAGATTGAGAATGTGCTGGCTGTGCTGAGTGTTCTCGACCGTAATGAAAGTTATGTAGTACATGGCCGATTCTCCGACCTGACAACTATCGATCGCGACAGATGCTCCGGAAAAATTCCATCTATCTGGGAAGATGAGATTTTCAAAGCGATCCACCCCGATGACCTCGAAATGAAACTCATGCAGGAACTGTTATTCTTTCACTACGTCAACCGTCAGCCCCGAAGCGATCGTTTCAACCATTGCCTGATGCAGCGGCTACGGATGCGAGGCGCCGACGGCGAATGGATCGAGACCCTTCACCGGCTCCACTACATTCCGGCTGAAGACGGAAAGACAATCCGTTTTGCACTTTGCCTTTACGGCCCCATGATAACGACCATAAGCAACCAATCATTGGTAATAAACACCGTGACAGGAGAACGTACGATACTCGACAACTCGGTTGGAAAGAAAATCCTCTCGCGACAGGAGATCGAAGTGCTGAAACTTATCGATAACGGTAACCGGAGCAAAATCATCGCCGACATTCTCAATATCAGCATTCACACCGTCAGCCGGCACCGACAGAACATCATCGCGAAACTGAAAGTACGCAATTCAGCCGAAGCATGTAAAATAGCGCGCAATCTTTCCCTTATCTGATACTACAACACAACATAAATCCGCACCATCGTATTTATGCAACTAAACCTACCGCCGGTTGTTATTCATTATAGGATTAAGAAGCACCGATCTTTAATAAAATAAGGTACGATGCTGATAAAGCCGACTTTTTTACTAATTTTGCAACTTAAACACCTATATACTATATGCAGCAGGTAAAACCCAAAAAAGCGCTTGGACAACATTTCCTTACCGATCTCGACATAGCGCGTCGCATCGCCGCAACCCTTGATGAATATAAAGGGCTGCCTGTCATTGAAGTAGGTCCGGGAATGGGCGTTCTCACCCGGTTTCTTCTCGATGCCGGCCACGATCTGCGCGTGGTTGAGATCGACAGCGAAAGCGTGGCCTATCTCAACGAAGAATTTCCCGAATTGAAAGGACGCATAATCGAGAAAGATTTTCTCACACTCAACCTCGACGAAATCGTTGAAGGCGACGGAAAATTTTGCGTCATAGGTAATTATCCCTATAATATCTCTTCCCAGATATTCTTTCACGTCCTTGACTACAAAGACCGTGTGGCATGCTGCTCGGGTATGCTTCAGCGCGAGGTTGCCGAACGTCTTGCGGCCGGGCCGGGAACAAAAGCACGCGGAATCCTGTCGGTATTGCTGCAGGCATGGTTCAGCGTCGATTATCTGTTCACCGTAAGCGAGAAAGTTTTCAACCCGCCCCCAAAAGTAAAATCGGGTGTGATCAAAATGATCCGTAACGATGTCAATGACCTCGGCTGTGACCCTAAAACATTCAAGACTGTGGTAAAAACCGCGTTCGGACAACGGAGGAAAACGCTGCGGAACTCATTGCGCGGATTACTACCGCAGTCATTCAACACTGAATCGCTATCCGACCCGATTTGGTCGTTACGCCCCGAACAGCTCACTGTGGAGCTGTTCATCGACCTCACTAATCTCATTTCAGCCAAAGCCTGAACAATAACAACCAATCATCACATCTGCAATGAAGGAATTCACACCGGAATATCTCGAACAAATACGGGACATAATCGCCAAACGCGATACCGAAGCTGCCATCAAGGAGCTGACCGACATGCACCCCGCCGACATAGCCGAGCTTTACCAGGAACTCGACATCGACGAGGCTGAATTCCTA
Source organism: uncultured Bacteroides sp. (assembly GCA_964531905.1). Lineage (GTDB taxonomy): Bacteria > Bacteroidota > Bacteroidia > Bacteroidales > Muribaculaceae > CAJUPY01. The sequence continues at coordinate 405 of CAZHHF010000009.1, read as the reverse complement.
TACAAGCTCCTCGACGGCGACAAAGCGGCCGATGTTCTCATGGAACTCGATGAAGATGACCGCCGCCGCCTACTCAGCGACATGTCGGCCGAGGACATCGCGCAGCACTTCATCGACCACCTCGACACCGACGATGCCGTAGACCTCATCCAGGAACTCGACGAGGAGGACCGTGACGAGATCCTCTCCCACATCGATGACGTTGAGCAGGCCGGCGACATTATCGATCTTCTCAAATATGATGAAGATACCGCCGGCGGTCTCATGGGTAAGGAAATGATTGTTGTCAACGAGAACTGGTCGATGCCCGAATGTATCAAGCAGATGAGGATGCAGGCCGAGGACATGGACGAGATCTACTACGTCTATGTGGTGGACAACGATGAACGACTCAAAGGAATCCTT
>CAZHHF010000008.1:0-23759 GCA_964531905.1 uncultured Bacteroides sp. | reverse complement strand
ATCAACTGTTATACTGCAGCTGGTTTCCATCGTGTTTCAATGCCTGAACCGGAGACCTACGAGTGTCTTGGTGAAACATGGAAGTGCATTGAGATGGAACAAAGATGTGAAGGATAAAACTTAGAGAATCTTATGGATCCAAACAAGATTTATCCATGAACAGGCGACACTCTGCCTACAATGCCTACAATTGCATTTATGGCGTAAGTTGTTGAATTGCTTCGCAAGAGTCGATTTCGCCGTTCCAGTGAGCAAGGAGTATTGGATATTTATGGGTTATCCACTGTTTTATCGCTTCAACTTCGGAGGTCGTGATGTGGAGGGTAAAATTGTCAACGAGGATTTCAGGATTTTCGGGATCAAGAGAGATTGGCACAAGTGAATCAGATCGCAAGCCATCAAATGAGTAGTTTGTAAAGAGCATTCTGGGTTGGATATTTTCGCCACTACCCACTTCAATCCACACCACTGCGGGAAGACCCGTGCGGCGTGGTGAGAGACTGGCCAATCTAAATCCAAAATCTTCGTCTTCCTGTTCTTTACGCCATTGTTCAATTGTCATAGTTAGATGCTGATGAGTTGGTTGAATGGGGTGAAGGGATTTAGGACCGGCTCACGATCTTCATCACGCTCCTCATTGTAGCTGCGGATGAGATACCACAAGCGGGTGCGGCCATACATCACTTCCGAGAGCCACTGATTGATACTTTCAAGTTGCTTCGGGTTAGTCTCCGCAGAAAGCACAATCTTGACCTCTTCATCGTTGGCAAAGTGACTGACGAGCTGAAGGCGGTGGCGTTGAGTTTCTTTGTCATAGATAATTCTCAGACATGTTTCACCTGCGTTATCCACGTCGCGGATAGGAAAGAACTCCGTTTGGTACTTATCCCGGCAATCCTCCCTATCAGCACATTCAAGGCAATGCTCAAAGTAAGCTCTGATGTCATCATCAAGAGGCATACTGAGCGGCATAAGCGCCAATGGATTAGGGTGACTATGGTATGCGAAACCGGGACCGTCGATAACATAATAGCTGTCGTCGGTATCATCAGCCGGATAACCATATTTGTCCTTACATCTGTTGTAAAGACCCCAGAACCATTCTACGGTCGGACCGTCGGCGGCCACAACCGCAATGGTCACCTCGTCGCGACCAACCACCTCAACAATATCACCTTTGTGGAAACGAAGCCGCGACTCGCTGCGACCGAAAAACATGGCGTCGTTATCCTCATTCAAGAGATAAGAACTATGGTCAAGCTCCACCCCCTCTTTATCATAAACCCATGCGGCTTGCGTATGCCATGAGTTTTTGCCGACAGGTATGCGGGTTATGACGAAGCGATAAGTTGAGTCAGAGTATTCACCGCTGACCAACTTTTCGCGCATAAACTTTTCGGCCTCGGCAAGCGAGAGAAAGAAATATTCATCGCTCCTGATTCCGAACTGAGGATAAGAGGCGTCATCGTCTTTCAAAGTGTGCTCAATGCGGAAAACAGCCGGTCCTGACAGGTCGGGTTGCTTCTCGGCGAGAGCCTTAAACTGCTCAAACGTCAAATCTGTGGGTATAGTGTTTGTTCTCATGCTTTCAAAGTTACACATCTCCCCCGAATTGCTCAAAAAATAATCCTGTCCACTTCGTCCATTTCCTACACCCGATTACTCTAACAATCACTTCGGTATATCCGCAATTCGTATGCCTGTTACTACCTTATATCGGGAGTATTCATCACTCCCTTTAACTGGTTTATATAATGAGGTCTATCTATTAATCTCATGAATACATGCTTAACAAACTCTAAATATTTTTATTTTTGTAAAGCAATGCAAAGTTACACAGTTTCTTTATCCATGAAAAATTAACATGTCAAATTACTCCTTTCCTTCAGCCTGCGATGATAGTACGCAAAAACAAGACTGCCACCGAATGAGATCCGTTGGTAATTAATGGTTTGACCGTAACGTCCATATTTAGGGATTACAGGCAGATAAATATAGCTACTTTTGGGTATTTCGCGATCAAAGGGATGAGCCTACCTTTGCTTCGTAATTCTATGAGGACAAAGATAGTATCATACCTGTTATTCTGTATCGCCGTGACATTGGTTCAATTCAGTACCAGTGCCACAGTGGTTACCATCAAGGTTATAGATCAAAGCAACGGCAAACCGCTTGAACTTGCGGCTGTTGCAGTTTTCAGTAATCAGAAAGACGCTGACGGCAGCCTGAGCGATGAGTCGGGGCAAGTAGTTAGATCACTCACACCAGGAATATGGACCATAAGCGCATCGCTGGTGGGTTATAAACCGGTGCGAAGCAAAATCGAAATACCCCAAAATGATTATACTACCCTGACGATTCCTCTGTCACCCATCGATCCGATAGGTGAGGTAGTGGTAACGGCACGAGAGAGCCGTAATGCAACAAGCACATCGGTTATCGACTCCACCGCGATGCAACATCTCCAGCCGTCAAGTTTCACCGATCTTCTCGAACTTCTGCCCGGAGGTATGTCGAAAGATCCATCGATGGGAGCGCCTAACACAATTAATCTGCGCACGGCATCGAATGTCACCCCTACTGAAGATTACATGACATCGGCTATCGGAACTTCATTCGTTGTGGACGGTGTGCCGATCAATAACAATTCGGTAATGCAGTCGACAACCGACTCCAACCATTCATCGCGCAACATGACGGGTAAAGGCGTTGACATGCGCGCCATTTCCACTGATGATATCGAAAAGGTGGAGATAGTTCGCGGTATTGCATCGGTGGAGTACGGAGAACTCACGTCGGGACTGATAAACATAAAGCGTAAAAGCGGTATATCGAGACTTGAGGCCCGATTCAAGGCTGATTCCAAAAGCCGCCTGTTCTATGCGGGCAAAGGGTTCGGCATGCCGGGTGACAAATGGATCATAAACATTGGCGCGGGTTATCTTGACGCCCGTATAGATCCACGTAATCAACGCGAAAATTACAAACGCATCACTGCTTCGGTGAGAAGTAACAAGCGGTTTGAGAACAGTTCGATTGCCGTAAACTGGAATTCCACACTCGATTATAACGCTACATTTGAGCGTGATAACAATGATCCGGATCTCACTGTCAATAATACGGTAGACCGATTCAGCACTACCAATCACACAATAGCATGGAACAATACGGTTTCTATAAGACCTACAACAAGCCGATTTATCCGCAATCTGAATCTCACAACCGGTATCAGTTATTCGCATGAGCGGCTACATCAGGAACGTCACGTTGCATCGTCGCGTGTTATGCCGATGCCGGTATCCCTGACATCAGGTAGTAATTATGTGGGTTATCTTCCGTTGCTCTATTACGCGATACTCAACGTAGAAGGCGATCCGTTCAATGCCTTTATAAAAGGAGCGACCACAATGCGTTTCGATGCGGGTATACTCACCTCCACGATAAAAGCCGGTATGGAGTGGAACATGAGCAAGAATTACGGGCGAGGACACGTGTACGATCTTGAACGTCCCATAACAGCATCGTCGGGTACACGCCCACGTAGCTTCAGCGATATTCCTGCAATGCACCAGCTATCGGCATACGCTGAAATGCGGAACATCGTACGACCGGGGAATCATACGATAGAGGGGGTGATAGGTTTACGTGAAACACAACTGCTACACCTTGACAACCGGTATGTATTGGCACGAAAACCTTATATTGATCCACGCGCCACTCTGACATGGAGTGTGCCGGCGATATATATAGGTAATCATCCTATAGTGCCTGAAATTTCAGGAGGGATAGGGATGCAAACAAAGATGCCCATAGCGGCATTTCTCTATCCCGATCCGCGATATACCGATTTCGAGCAGCTTAATTACTATCATAACGAACCTGACTACAGAGTGATGAACGTCATGACATACATCGATGATCTGACCAACTACGATCTGAAAGCTGCGAGAAACATGAAGTGGGAGATCAGAGGTGACCTGAGTTATCGCGACAACCGGCTTTCGGTGACTTATTTCCGCGAACGGATGGATAATGGCTTCCGTCACACCGGTTATGTACACCGCTATACATATAACCGTTACGACGCTTCGAGTTTCAATCCTTATATAGAGAACCGCGCGCCAATCATCGATGAGCTACCTTATACAGTAACCACATACCAAAGCGTACGTTCGACGGTTACCAACGGAAGTTCAACTCGTAAAGAAGGGGTTGAATACACATTCCAGTCGCGAAGGTTGCCATCAATAAATACAAGACTCACAATCAACGGAGCATACATGCGCACGACCAACAACAACAGCCAACCTCTGTGGTACAAACCGTCGATAATAATCATGGGTAAAGAGATGCAGTATGTAGGTCTATACGATGATACGGATGGAAGCGTGTATGAGAGTTTCAACACTAATTTCATGTTCGATACTGACATACCGACATTATGTCTGCGCTTTTCAGTAAGCGTGCAGACGATGTGGTTCACTTCGCGACGTACGCTGTTACGAGACGGAGTTCCCACGCATTATATGGATCAGGACGGCACGATTTTCCCTTATACCGATGAGTCGAAGAGCGATCCGGTTCTCGGTCAGTTGATAAGAACATTCGGATCAACTGCCTTCAACAAATATACGGTGCCTCCTGAAAGTTCAATCAACATCAAAGCGACAAAGTCGTTCTGGAAAAATCGCGTTAACGTAGCCTTGTATGTCAACCGTCTGTTCACAATCCAACCCGACTACCGTTCGAACGGTGTAATCGTCAGGCGGTATTCATCGCCATACTTCGGAATGGAACTTAATTTCAAAATATAATTTAATAATGATACATAATACACTAATAATCAATATATTAAACTTATGACGAGCGAGCTGTGCAATGCGATTCAAATAGGCGTTGATTCGGTTGGGCTTCTCCGAAGCCCTTTCAGTAGGAGCATCCTACCCCAGGTTCACTTCGTTCACCAGGGGTTGTGTATGTTATGCGTCTCCGACGCAGTCGGGTGCAGCCATGTGGACCCGGCTGCTCCACGTAGCAGCCCTACAATACACTGGGGATCAATGTGTTAGTGGCGGACACACGAGCCGTGCGTCCCTACTTTCCGAAAAAAATGAGGTAGTAAATCCTTATTTGAACCGCCTTGCGCGAGCTGCGGATCCCTACATTATTGAATTGATAATCGGAAAACTGAGAATATTCCAAATAATAACTAAATAAATACCAATCATCATGATTCTTTCAAAAAAATTTCTAAAGCACCTGAGTGTATGTGCAGTTCTCGCTATCGGTCTAACATCATGCAGCGATGACGATCCGGATCCGATCTATGAAGTTGCAGTAACTTCAACTGTTCCCACGGGTTACACAATCCAATCCCAGACTATAAATCTAACCGAACTTAACACCGGCAATACTATAACTATTACCGGCACTGATAATCTGCAACTTAATGCCGGTACATACAATATCGACGCGACAGCTACCGCTACTGGTACCGAAAACGGCGCAACCATTGAAAAGACCCTTCGCGCCGTGGCACAGAACGTAGTGATCAGCAACGGATCGGGTGCCGTACAACTCAACTGGTTCTTCTTCAATCCCAACAACTCGTTAATATTCGGCGAGATCTACGTATCAGGTTCTCTGAACGCCACAGGTAAAGGATCGTTATACGACTCTTTCTTCACCATCTACAACAATACTGACGAGGTGCTGTATGCCGACGGACTTGCAATCTGCGAAAGCAAATTCACCAATGCAACTGCTTTGACACTGATAACTGAAGCAAATAAACCTGAGAATAATTTCACTACACAAACCATCTATGTTATCCCAGGGGACGGCCATTCAGTTGCAATTCAACCCGGCGAGTCAATCAAGATTGTAGATCAAGCTATTAACTGGAGTCAGCAGGTGGGCAACGCGCTCGATCACCGCAACGCCGATTTCGAATGGTATGATGAGGTAACAACCGGTTCAGTACGCGACACTGACAATCCCGATGTTCCCAATCTCGAGAAATGGTTCAGCTATTCCGCAACAATATGGCTTCCGAACCAACAGTGCAACAAATCATACGCTTTGGTTAAATTCCCCGAAGGAATGACCGCTGAAAAATATCTCGCCGAATATAAGGGAGACTATACATATCTGTCGGTAATCGGAACTGAAATGACCGGTACGAAAGCGTACTTAATTCCCAACGAATGGATACTTGACGGTGTAAATCTCTGCGTTGCTCAGGATCTGAAACAACTTTCACTGGCCGCATCGGTTGACATGAGCTATGCTTCAATAGCAATTGAAAATAACGTTACCAACCGAGCCGGCAAGAAGTTCGTACGCCGCAATGCAGGAGTATCTCCGGCAGGCAACAAGATTCTCATGGATACTAACGACTCGGCAAATGACTTTGAGGTTATAAGTGCCAAATAACATAATATGAGGCGATACAGAATTATACTACCGATACTTTTCACGACTTCAGCATTGGCCGGCAACCTACCGGCCTGTGCTATGTCGGGTGATGTGCTTCTCAATACTTTGGCTGACATAGAGTCACCGTCGGGCAAGTTGCTGCGCTATTATCCATCATCGGGAGTTGCTACAATGCACTTCCGTGACAGTGTGTCAATTTCAGGCGCAGCCATAGAGTGGGACTATAACTGTCAATCACAAGCATTTTTAGCACAAACCGGTTCGGGGTACAACATGTATCGCATAAAGATAAATTCATATCACAAGCTCGCCCAACAAAAGTCAACCGTATGGGGCCATGCCGGATTTACAGCGGGGAACACCAATGACGTGAAATTCGCCGACTGCATCGACTATAATCTCGTTGCACCGTACGTGCTTGGCGACGATACGGGAGGAGACCTCACCCACCAGCAATACGTGTTTGGCGGAGGATGGTCACGTTGTTACGGAGAATGGGCAACCGGTATAAGCGCAGATTACAGAGCTGAAATCGCGCATCGCTCACATGATCCACGTATTCGCGATATTGTGTCGGATCTCGGGATAAGCATAGGATGCTCCCACAGCATCGGTGAACGATATCGTGCCGCTATCGATGGATCACTACGCATCTACCATCAGGACTGCGACATAGATTACTATAATCCGGCCAACACAATAATGACACGCCTGTTGACGGGAATGGGAAGCGTGTACAGCCGTTTCGATAATAATCAGTGCAACAGCAGCGGGCATCGCCTCACCGGGATCGGCGCCGGAATTTCGGTAATGCCACAAAACGATGCGACCGGCCTACGGGCGCGTATCGCCATTGTTCACAACAGCGCCGACATGGAACTCCGCGACTTCAACAATATCACACTCGGCACTACCTCAACTAATATAATATGCGGCTCGATGACGTGGTTCGCAAAATGGAGCGACAGGTTCAGTTTTCTGCCTACGTTTACCGGCAGAATATTCGACCGCACCGGCATCGAGAATCTTTTCGGTACATCATCGGGAAGTTCATACGAAAAGGTGGGTTCACGCAAGAGCTACACACATTCCGTAACCGATATGTCGGTACTGTTGCCGGTAGAATGGAAACCGACAAGAAAGATTCATTCACTGTATACATCGCTAAGAGCCGACTACAGCAACAATCATGAACAATTAACCGACAGGCACCGGTCGACAGAGGTCAACCGGATATCGCTGGCACTTAATATCACAGGAATGTTCCGATGCAGCAGCACGACGATGATCACCGCAGGTATAGACGGAATATATAGCAAGGCCGATGCAAAAACTCCACAATGGGGTGATCTTGATTTTACAACGGGACCCGGTAAAATTGTCAAGTCCAACTACGATATGGCCTGTTCCAACAGTTACAGCACCGGAACATATATCAAGGCAGCCCATGCAGTAGCAGGAAAAGTCATGAATCTTACCGCCGCATATATCCACAAAGGATACAGTAACACAGAACATTCCGACAATGTAACAATCACACTCTCTTTAAATTTTTAAAACTCATTTTCTTCACTTTCTAATGTCAAACAATGAAAATCCGGTAATTTCGGTAAAGAATCTAACGCAGCGATACGGTAAAGGACGTATTATCTACAGCGACCTTAGTTTCGACGTGCCACGCGGACGAATTTTAGGTTTGTTAGGTAAAAACGGAACCGGGAAAACCACAACAATAAACATACTGATGGGGTATCTGCGACCCCAGCAGGGCGAATGTCGCATCTTCGGCGAACCGATTACCGAAATGCGACCTGAAACACGCTCAAGAATAGCACTCCTTATCGAGGGACATGTGCAGTATTCGTTTATGACCATCGAACAGATAGAGCGATTCTATTCCCATTTCTATCCGAAGTGGAACAAAGAGGCCTATTATGAACTGATGAACAAGCTTCATGTGTCGCCCCGCCAGCGGATAGCGACCATGTCGTGCGGCCAGCGTTCACAGGTGGCACTGGGGTTAATTCTCGCCCAAAATGCCGACCTGCTCGTTCTGGATGACTTCTCGCTCGGTCTCGATCCGGGTTACCGTCGCCTGTTTGTGGATTATCTCCATGAGTTTGCCAAAGCAGAGGAAAAGACAGTGTTCATGACCTCGCACATCATTCAGGATCTTGAACGACTGATAGATGACTGTATCATTCTCGATTACGGGAAGATACTGATTCAGACTCCGATAGAAGATCTGATGCGGGATTTCAACTGCTACACATTCAAGTTCGATGGTCATATACTGCCCGAATTCGAAGCAGGAAGCGGAATCATAAATCCTTCGCTAATAGGTAACGAAGTGGAACTATATAGCTTCAAATCGTGCCATGATATAGATCAGATACTTAAAAGCCGAGGGATAACGCCCATCAATCTACAACGGCGACCGATGTCGCTCGAAGATGCATTCATTGGTCTCACCGGTAAATACTAACAATTATGTACAAAGCACTAATCTATAAAGAATGGCTGAAGACGCGACGCGTTTTCAGTGTAAGCCTGATCGCGGCGATACTTGTTGGGGTGTACGTGATTCTGTCGGCGAACTCACAGATAGCCTCACACGGGATGAATACATTCTGGCTTGCGATGATACTCAAGGATGTTTCGACCATCGATCCTGTCAAATTCATTCCCGCCATAATAGGTATGGCAATGGGGATCGCGCAAATGTCTCCCGAAATGTCGCACAAACGTCTCAAACTCACTCTTCATCTCCCCTATCCGCAGTTACGCCTCGTGTCACTAATGCTCGCTACCGGGCTACTGCAACTGTTCATCATCTTCTTTATTCAGGCAGCCGTAATAGGGATCTACTATGCGACAATCATGCCGGATGAACTCGTGGGACGGGTTCTGTTAACGGTGTTACCGTGGTATCTGGCGGGGCTATATGCCTATCTGTTTGCCTCATCGGTATGCCTTGAAGGTACATGGCGCAGACGTGTTATAGTATCTCTTACTGGTATAGCGGTGTTAATAATCATGTTTATGCAACCGGGGGTAATGGCAGCCTACAACAAAATGATCATTATTGCAATAATTGCAGGAGCCATACTGCCGATTCTTTCATTCGGTTCTATCACAAGGTTTAAGGAGGGCCTCCAGGATTAAAGTCATGAAAAAACTATATAACATCATTTTAACAATATTGAGTATTGGTGTATTAAGCTGGGTACTTCCGTGGCTATACTCATTGTGCTTTCCAGTAAATGATCCGGATCCATTCGTGTCATGGTCACCGGTAAGCGATAGTTTTATCGTTAGTATGCCCGCGGGAAACGATAATCAGGAACCGGAGATTTTCGCTTACGATGGTAAAACCGGAATGGCGGGTAACCATTATAGCCGCGACCAACGTGATTCACTGCTCCCCGAAATCTACACCAATCAGCTCGCAACAAAAGGTCTGATGCCCGATTCGCTCAAGGGTATAGAAATGTCGATGCAGAACATTCGTCGTAACCGGTGGATATTCACTTCATCGCCCCGTGATATCAACCGCTCTATTCCCAAAGTTTATCCACTGATGGAATCTATGCCGGCCCGCTTCGATCTGGAAGATCCGAAAGTGGTGATGATGCTTCCGGGACATGTGGAAATCATAAACATGGAAACAAACTCGATAGACACGCTTAAAACCGAACGTTTTGCAACGATGTTCGCAGAGAAAGGGTTTAAATTCCCGGTTAAGGAAGCGATAGCCCATGTCACCACACGTAAGGCTTACGACAACGGATATCTGCTGATAGATGCCGACAATAACCTATATCATCTGAAAATGCAGGTAGGGCGTCCGAGCATGGCCCGGATTCCATTGCCCGATGGGGTGGTTCCGACTCACGTTTTCATTACTGAAAATGCCGACCGCGTCCATTATGGCATATTTTCAGGGAGTGACGGTGGTCTATACGTGATCGAACGTGATGACTACCGGATCGTGAAACTGCCTGAGGTAAATTTCGACCCGGAACGTCAGCGGATGTCAATCATCAAGGGACTTTTCAGCTGGGTTATAAAAATTAGTGACGAGGATGGATCGCACTGGGTAGCTCTCGACTCTCAGAATCATTATAATTATCTAGGAGAATACAGCTATAGCGCGGCCCCATCTCTCCAGGAGAGTATAGCGGGATGGATATTCCCTTTCACTACAAATTTCAGTGCAAGCACCGATCAACACGTGTATCCGCGTATCGGCGATTTCTCCTGGCACGCGATATTCCTGAATATAGTACTTGCCGCCATCGCAATAATAGTGTTGCGTCGCCAGTCGGCCAAACGCCGTATCGCAGGCGGGATACTCACACTGATTTTCGGGATATTCTCCTTTATACCGCTACTGCTTATAAAACATTAAATTTCAAAACAATAAACCAATAACAAATGAAAAAAACATTTTATCTTTTTGCCTCTATGGCACTAATCTTTATCGCAACAGCATGTAACAACTCAAAAAGCGGGTCTACCGAAGCTGAGGGAACAGCAGCAGGCACACTCACTGTAGATGAACTGCTGACCAACCCCGACAACTATGTGGATCAGACCGTGACTTTCGAGGGGATATGCTCACATCTTTGTAAACATGGAGGCCGTAAAGCTTTCGTACAAGGTAACGCAGACAACATGATGCTTCGCTGCGAGGCGTTTCCCGGTATGAATAAACCGTTCTCGGGTGAAACCATCCACCACCCTATCCGTGTGACTGGTATTTTCCATGAGGAACGCATTGATGAAGAGTACCTGCAGGAGCTTGAACGCATTGAACAGAATCGTGTGGATTACATAAATAATAAAGGTGGTGAAGCTACTGCCGGTGAAGAGCAGAGCGGATGCGACACCGAACGGGCAGCGCACGGACAGCAGGATCTCAATACACTTAACGAACGTATCGCCGATTACCGCAGCCGCATAGCCGACCGAAAAGCAACTGAAGGGAAGGATTATCTATCGTTCTACTACATAGAAGCTACCGGCTACGAAATTTTACCTGACTGATAAAACTGACTTTCAATAACAAACAGCCCTCCGTGACGCAAAGATTACGGAGGGCTTGTTGTTTATTAAACAGACGTAAAAATTAAAGCAGTGTTATGCTACCGAAGTAACGCGGCTGATGGAAATCGGGTGCCGGAGTGTCGATTGGACTCCATGACAGATAGTGGGGCTGAGATGTTCCTGACGCACATTTATAGAAATTGGCGGTCATTTCAACCGGTTTGCCTTTATATTCAACTCCGATAAGATCAAGCGGAATGGCAACTACTACGTTCCACGCAAAGAGTCCTTCGACCTCGTTGAACGGGCGGCTACCACACGAAGCGTAACGAAGTACGCGGGCAAGCTCGTCATCGGTGAGACGGGTGGGATTATTACGTTCGGAACGGTGGGACGCATTGAGAGTTCCGATGCAGTTCAGTTCAAAATTCCAATAGTGGTTATCGGATGTTGGTGAAACGAAAAATTCGATACATGAATCCTGGCTGACCGGTGAATTGTTGGTGTAGTTCACCGCACGCAGGTAGTTGCACCTGACAAAGAAATCGATGAACAGGTATCGTCCGTTATGCGCGCAGTTGAACGTAGTTAGCGGATGGTAGGGATATTGTTCCTTCCAGTTTACATTGTCAATAGAGCCATGTACTCCTTCCATATCAAGAAGAGTAATAACCTCGGAAAGATTATTCTCGTTAAGACCGGGGATAAACGGAATTCTGATATCTGCTTTATTATCCATGTAGTTGAGAAATGTATCCTTTAATGCTCATATAACATCCTACAGCAGCCATTATAAACAGTACGGAACCGATTATCCTGTTGATGAGCCACAGTGAACGGACATTGAAATGCGCACGGACTTTGTTTACAAAATATGTTATGAGGTACCACCATGTGAGCGCTCCGCCGAAAATACTGAGATAACCTACCCAATAATGATAGTAGCGATACTCGGGCATGAGGAAATTAAATCGCGCAAACAGGCCGATTATAAAGAACAGGATCAGAGGGTTAGAGAAGGTAAACAGGAATCCGGTTCCAAGATCGGCAAAAAAATTGTTGGAATGTTCAAGGTTAGGCTGAAGCGCGCGCGTAGGATTCTTTTTAAATAGATAGAATGCGAAGGCAGCCAGTACAAGACTTCCAAGTATCTGAAGGATCATCTGGTGGGCCTGTATGAAATCGGTAACAAAAGAGAGTCCGAGTCCAGTAAGCAGACAATAAAAGAGATCGGAAATGGCAGCTCCGACTCCTGTAAAGAAAGCGGGCCAGCGTCCTTTATTCAAGGTGCGCTGGATACAGAGCATTCCTATCGGACCCATCGGTGCTGAAATAAGCACTCCGATAATAAGACCACTTATGACTATTTGGCTAAATTGATCCATTGAATTGCAAAGTTAAAACTTTTTATGGAAATAGAGCCATTTATATCACTTTAAGGAACGTGACGCCGTGATTTTGTAGAAAAATAAGAGTAAGTTCCGAGTAATGTTCCTATCGAAAGGGTTACAGCCCCCACAATGAATACACACTGGAATGAGGTTGCATCGGCAAGTAATCCCCATCCTCCCGAAGCGAGTGCGCCTCCTGCAGCAAGGGCGATAGAGATCAGCGAGTAAATACGCGCATAATGTTTTTTACCGAAAGTATGCCCGGTAAGCATCGCTGTCTGCACGGTGACACCGGCATACTCCCATCCGAAAAGGAAACAGCCCGCGAGCATGACCGTCAAAGAACCTCCACCGATAAGAAGCAGCAGAATACCTGCAACACCAAAAAGCGTGCAAGCAAGTACACCCCACAGGCAGTTACGGTCGTTTATTAATCCGAGCAGAAGTTTACCTCCTGTAACACCCGCCATCACAGCAGCTGCGGCCAAAGATGCGCTGACCTCGGAGAAGCCGTTGACCATCATGTATTTGGGGATGAACAGATTAAGTGTGGAAACCGCCATCATTATAAAAGCGAAAAGCAACACGGCATAGAATACCGGCATACGGATGGCACTGGCATATTCAACTCCCTGCAAAGCTACGGCAGTCGAAGCTGTGTTATCGTCAACATGACCGTAGGGATAAAGATTTTTCTGTTCGGGTCGATCGCGAAGAAGCAGCATAATTACCGGAGTGACAATCAACAGTATCATTCCTCCGAATGTAAAATAGGCCGCACGCCAACCAAATGAAGTTATGATTGCTCCTCCCATAGGGTTGAAAAGCATACCGCCGATGCCTGAAGCGGCGCTACATATACCTATCATCAGGCCTACTTTGGTGCGGAACCATGCGTTTATCAGAATAGGGAAACTGAGATAAAGCAGGAACGCAAGTGTAATACCCATTACCGCACCTGCCACATAGAACTGCCATACGGAACTGAAGGTTCCCATCGCTGCCACACAAAGGCCGAGCAGAAGTGAGTTCAACGACAATAATTTACGGGCGCCATATTTTTCCATAAGCCGTCCGGCCAGCGGAAGCATAAGGGTTGATGCGATATAAGATATCGACATGTATAGACCGAATTTACCTACGGAAACGCCCAACGCATTGCTAACAGGATCGTAAAAGATACCGGCACAGCTGAACACCAGGCCTACGTCAATGCCCATTATCAGACAGCAACAAAAAACTATAATAAAACCATAGTGGATTCGGGAGACAGAAGATTGTGATGGCATTTACGAACAGGTAAAAGATTTAAAGTTTGCTTAATTTTTTTGCAAAGTTAATAAAAAACGGTTGTGCTGAAAAATCAATATCAGGCACAACCGTTTCAGTTGGTTTATAGTCAATCGACCGGAGCTATTTTTCGAGATAGGATTCAACAGTGTTGACAAGATCATTTCCACGCAGACTACGTGCAAGTATCGTACCGTCGGGGCCAAAAAGCATTATCATCGGAATACCGTCGAAACCGTATAGATTCATCGGAGTCATTCCTGTATCAGTAAGCTGAGTCCACGGGTAAGGATTAGCCTTAAGATATTCCAACAGCCTTTTTCCATCTTCCCAAACCTGAACTCCGAGTATTTCAAAATCGGCCCGGTCCTTATAGCGCTGATACAGCGGCTCCAGAACTTCCTTTGCTTCCCGTTTGCAAGGTCCGCACCATGTGGCCCAAAAATCTACAAGAACATATTTCCCTTTACCTATATAATCAGAGAATCTAACATCTTTACCTTCTGTATTTTTTGCAGTGAAGTCAACAAACGGTTTCCCGGGCATCGTCATAACAGCTTTCTCATGTGTTCCATTGATACTCTTTACCATAGCAAGTGAACGAAAATACTCGGGAAGATCAGCGTAGAGAGAGAACCATTTATCATGTTCCGATGAGAACACTTCGTTAAACCGCATAATGGCGCTTTCTCCAACACCATTGGGATTTTCCATTATCATGGCCGATATATATTCCATCCATGAGGCAAGGACAGGCTTCATGGCAGTCGCAAAAGCTTCAGCCTTTTCATCAGAGGATAGATCGGTTTTACCGATAGAGTCACGTAACTCAATCACATACTTATCAATTTCGGCCTCGCGGGTTGCAATTTCAATTAACCGATCGTTCAACGACAGGCCAGGTTTTGGCAGATTAGTATCTAAATCAATCTCAATAACCTTACCTTCCTCAAGAATACAGTTAGCATACCCATCCATTCCTATATCAACGCGTACGAACGCGGGTCTTGAATAATTTCCCGACATCATAAACTCGCCATCGACAACTTTCGTGGAATCTATCGTTAAAGGAGACATTCCATAATCGTTAAGATATATAGTTTTGCCCTCTAAATCGGGAGCTTTACCTTTTATAACATAATTTAATGCTCCAGCATTAAAGCATGCCAACAGACAAAGGGTAAAAATTATTGAAATTCTATTCATATTTCCATTTTAATAAGTTCCCGCAAATATCTGAAAAAAATTGAATATCTGCAATATTCCCCAATTTTTACATACAATGCGGTTCAAATAAGAATCGATAACGGTGGCAGCTCCACGTAGAAGCCCTACAATCCGCTGATAATCAATTTATTGATGACAGTTCAGCAGATAATCAGACAAAATGATTATTATACAAAAAGAAGTTGCGCCGGAACTGAGTTCTGACACAACTTCTCATTAATAATATATAGGCCTCAGAAAATAGGAGGACTTACACTGCTAAATATTTATCAGATTCCAAGATCTTTTTTAACCGCTTCGATCTTAGCCTCGGCGTCGGCAATAGCTTTGTCGTATCCTTCGGCCGATTCAAGAGTTCCTTTGACTTCGATATAGAATTTGATCTTAGGTTCGGTTCCTGACGGACGGATAGATACCTTAGAGCCGTCTTCAGTGAAATACTGAAGAACATTGGATGTGGTGGGCATATCCATCTTGGTTACTTTACCGGTTGCGGGTTCGGTAAGATTAAGATCGGCGTAGTCTTTAATCACAGCAATGGGACTTCCACCGAGCTGTTTCGGGGGATTGGCACGGAATTCCTTCATCATTGCCTGAATCTCCTCGGCTCCTGATTTTCCGGGGCGAACAACCGAGATACCTGCTTCGCGAGAGAAGCCATATTTCATGTAGATATCCTGTAACATTCCGAGGAAGTCAAGACCACGATCCTTAGCCCATGCTGCAGCTTCGGCCATCAGTGAAACAGCCGATACGGCATCTTTGTCGCGAGCGAATGTCTCAGCAAGGAATCCGTAGCTTTCCTCACCGCCACCAAGATAACGCGCTGTTTCTTCGTGATCGCGAATAACCGCAGCAATCCATTTAAAGCCGGTGTAGCAGTCAAACATCTTGATGTTATTTGCTTCGGCAATGGATTTAATTGTTTCGGTTGTTACGATTGTCTTAACAATGTATTCGTTACCGGTAAGTTTGCCAAGTTCATTGTTACGGGTCATCAGATAGTAAAGCAGAATCATCACGATCTGATTACCATTGATGAGTACATATTCTCCCTTGCTATCGCGCAGAACGCATCCGATACGGTCAGCATCGGGGTCAGAAGCCATAACGAGATCGGCACCTACTTCCTTAGCCTTAGCGATAGCCATTGCCATTGCCGGCGGATTCTCGGGGTTAGGCGAGTCAACAGTGGGGAAGTTTCCATCGGGGATATCCTGTTCGGGAACGTGGATGATGTTGGTGAAACCGTAGTTCATCAGCGATTCGGGAATCAGTTTCACTCCAGTACCATGAATCGGGGTATATACAATCTTGAGATCGCTGTGACGTTTAATTGCGTCGGGGCTGAGCGACAAACCTTTGATAGCGTCGAGGAATGCTTTATCAACTTCGGGTCCAACAATCTGAATAAGATCGGGATTGCCTTCAAACTTGACATCTTCAACACTCTTGATTCGGTTAACATGGTCGATGATGTTCACATCGTGGGGAGCGATGATCTGCGCACCGTCGCTCCAGTAAGCTTTATAACCGTTATATTCTTTGGGATTGTGCGATGCAGTAATGTTCACACCGCTCTGACATCCGAAGTAACGGATCGCGAACGAAAGTTCGGGAGTGGGTCGGAAACTGTCGAAAAGATATACTTTAATACCGTTAGCCGAAAATACATTGGCTACGATTTCGGCAAACTTGCGTGAGTTGTTACGCACGTCGTGACCGACAGCGACACTGATCTGAGGAAGATCGGCAAACGCCTCCTTAAGATAGTTGGCAAGTCCCTGAGTCGCTGATCCGACAGTATAACGGTTCATACGGTTTGTTCCGGCACCCATAATGCCACGAAGTCCTCCGGTACCAAATTCGAGATCTTTATAGAACGACTCGATAAGTTCGGTTTTATCTTCGGCATCGAGCATGCGTTTCACCTCGGTACGGGTAACTTCATCATAACCGTCACCCAACCACACGTTAGCTTTACCGGTAACGGTTTTCATCAAATCTTCATTTTCCATAGAAATTACTATATTTTAATTAATTAATTTCAGTTAATAACAGCTACAGGCAAAGATAATTTATAAATGCTGTTTCCACAAACATTTTTATGTAATAATTTTACCTTATCAAAAACCTTCTTTACGCAGCCATCTGAAGATGTCGGTATAAACCTGCGCGCGTACATCAGGCGATGACAGCACAAGGTCGTGCAATCCACCCGGAACAGCTATCTCAGTAACGTTATCGCCAAGCATCGATCCATATCGGGCGATATCTTTAACGTCAAGAACTCCATCGGCCCGGTTATGTGTCTCATCCCAATCCTTTCCGCTGACGGAACTACCGGAATACATCAACAGAACCGGAACTTTGACAGGATCTTTCATCGAGCGTAATTTATGCTGAGCCGAATTGATGGCTCTGATCCATCCGGCATCGACATCGGGTGATTTTTCGAGTTTCATTGAGGTATTATAGTTCCACTCACCATGATGGGAAGCGAGCAGACTTTCAGAATATGCAGTTCCGCCACCTTGCGATATTTTCATTCCCGGGAAGAAACGGCCGAGAAATGAGACAACCGGAACGGCGATCTTTTCGTTGAATTTCGACAGGTTCCAATCAAGGAACGGGCTATTGAGTATCAGCGCCTTTACTATTGTATCGGGTGCAGTTGCCATATACAGCGACGTGATCAGCCCGCCGGTAGAATGTCCGGCCAAGATCACCTCATCGACTCCACTCTTCTTTATAACCGAAAGCGCTGAATCAATGTCAGGAAAATATTCATCGAGATTTCTTACCTGAAACAGTTTCTGGCCTTCGCGAATCGAACGGCCATACTTCCTCAGATCCACAGCATAGAAGTTATAACATGAGTCGGCGAAACGGTCACCCATTTCGGTCTGAAAAAAATAATCGTTGAAGCCGTGAACATACAAAACCGCCTTGCGAGAATGCGAGTCGGCAAGTTTCCTGATAACCGTAGTGACAACCTTTCCGGAATAATCATCGGGCTGCACGATTGTCAGATCGGTATAACCGTCACCGACAAGAGTATCGTTTTCCCATGTCAACGACCATGCGGCAAAATTGACAACGGCAAGAATGAGGACAGATAAGATGCGTTTCATAAGTTTGTCAGTAGCATTTCAAATGATGTGAAAGGCGTAACGACAGACATCATATAACTTCCATATCGGCAGCCAAACGCTGGCGTACGACCTCATACATCATAACACCGGCAGCGACTGAAACGTTCAATGATCCAATGTGACCGAACTGAGGTATTGCAACCAGAGTGTCGCATACACGAAGCACCTCGGGTGAGATTCCGGTATCCTCCGATCCCATCACGATCGCAACGGGGGTAGTATAATCGGCCTGAGTGTAATTTAAAGCAGCTTTTTCGGATGCGGCTATTACCTGATAACCGTTATCCTTGAGGAATTTAACGGCTCCGAGAATAGAATGGACCCGACAAACGGGAAGATGATGGAGCGCACCTGCAGAAGTTTTTACAGCATCGGCATTTACGGTAACGCTGTCATGGTCGGGGATCACAACAGCATCGGCCCCCACACACTCGCATGTACGGGCGATTGCTCCAAAGTTTCTGACATCGGTAATTCCGTCGAGCAGAACAAGAAACGGCAACCGGCCCTCCTCATATATCATCGGCACGAGGTTATCTATATCATGATAGGTGACAGCCGACAATAAGGCAACCACTCCCTGATGATTCTTACGGGTGAACTTATTGATGCGTTCAACCGGTACGCGACGCACTACGATACGATGGATCTTAATCAGATCGAGTAACTCTGCGGCAAGGTCTCCTGAGAGGTCTTTTTTGATAAATACCCGGTCGATATCTTTCCCGGCTTCAATAGC
The DNA here is from genome assembly GCA_964531905.1 of uncultured Bacteroides sp. GTDB lineage: Bacteria > Bacteroidota > Bacteroidia > Bacteroidales > Muribaculaceae > CAJUPY01. The sequence continues at coordinate 4,470 of CAZHHF010000008.1, read as the reverse complement.
TTCAATTACGGCACGGATGCCGAAGATATATTCGTTTCTTTCCATTTGAATTAATTTTTTTTGCTTGATTCGAGCAATGATCGGGCATTAGCGCGAGCCGCATCATCAACCGACGATCCGCTGAGCATTACAGCAATCTCATCGATGCGCTGTTCGGGCAGCAAGCGACTGATATGTGTATTTGTGGTTGTATCATCGTCGAGCTTAAACACTTTAAAGTGTGAATCACCTTTTGCAGCAACCTGAGGCAGATGAGTTATCGCAATCACCTGAATATTACGCGAAATCTGCTGCATGAGTTCGCCCATACGGTTGGCAACATCTCCCGACACTCCGGTATCAACTTCGTCGAATATTATCGACGGGAGCTGCATCTTGTCGGCCACAATAGATTTTATCGAGAGCATCAGACGCGATATTTCACCTCCTGAAGCAGTTTTCCCAACCGGTAGCGGTTCTTGATTCTTGTTAAAAGCAAAGTGGAATTCAATATTATCGATGCCGGTAGCACTCATCTCAGCCGGAGTCACATCTATTCTCACCGAAAGATTCTTCATTCCGAGCGGCACGGCACGCTCGCGAAGCATTTCGGCAAATTTTACAGCTTCGACTTTACGGGCTTCGGAAACCGCACGGGCAGCTTCTAAAGCTTGCATTTTCGCCTGACGAGCTTTCTGTTCCAGTTCATGCAGGATATCATCGGCATTATCGATGCGGCTCAACTTATTTTTAATATCTGTAGCGATCCTTATCAATTCGTCGGAGGAGTCGACATGATGACGTCTTTCAAGATCGTATATCTCGGAAAGACGACTCTCGATCTCATCAAGTTCAGCGGGATCGGCATTCAGATTCCGGTCATAATCGGAGTAAGTCTCCGCAACGTCCTGCAATTCGATTTTCAATGTTTCAAGACGTTCAGTCAGCGAATCGGCTTCTTCGATGACACCTGAAAGCGATTCAGCCTGATCAAGTGCATCCTTAATCGACGACAGCGCCGAATGAGATCCGTCGGACAAAAGATCAACAACATTGCGCAGGGTCTGCTTTACCTCCGTCATGTTGGCGAGCAATTCCCGTTCACGTTCAAGTTCTTCCTGCTCACCTTCAACAAGTTGCAAACGCTCGATAAGACTAAGCTGATAGCGCATGAATTCCTCATCGGTATTAGCTTTCTCAATTTCGCGTTTAGCGGCCGAATAGGCTTTCAACGCGGTACGGAACGCATTGTAACGTCGCTGATATTCTTCGAGACGATCAGAATTCATTGCCAATACGTCGATGATCTGCAACTGGTAAGGTGGCGAGGCGAGCAAAAGATTCTGATGCTGGGAATGAATGTCAACAAGTTTTATAGCCACTGCCTTAAGCTGATCGAGATTCACAGGCGAATCGTTGATAAATGCTCTTGAACGACCGGTTGGGGAGACTTCACGACGAAGTATACACACGGTGTCGTCCCACTCTATATCGTTTTCAAGACAGTATTGCTTCAGGTCATCGCGTTTCTCTACTGTAAAAACTGCTTCAATCACTGATTTGCGCGATGAATCACGGACCACTTTTGTGTCGGCACGTCCACCAAGAAGAAGTGATAAAGCACCGAGAATGATCGACTTTCCGGCACCGGTCTCTCCGGTAATTATATTAAATCCCTTGTCAAATGCGATGTCGACTTTATCGATAAGGGCATAATTGGATATATGCAGGTTCTCTATCATCTCTAATCGTTTCGTCCTTCCTTAATCATGTTGAGACGTTTCATCTCGGTGGGATATATCGATGATAACATCTTATAAACTTCACTACGTTCTTCGGCTGGTGCCTTAGAATAAATATTGACAAGTTCATCGAGCTTGGCATCTTTGAACATTGACAATGCGACAGACATTGGATTGGCGGAATATACTTTCTCTATGTTAGAGAGTGTGGCTGTTATTCGCTGTCGTCCCTTGTCGGGGGTAAGCGACATTTCATCAAGACCCGTACGATGGTACTGATATAACAGATCACGTATAACCGAAGTAGAATTATCGGTGAAAGCTGACAACACAGCACTACGGTTTTTAGTATCCTCAAATGCCTTCCATCCGGTCTCGCCCGAAGATTGTGCCATCTGTACTATATTCTCGGCTCTTTCGTAAAACTGCTGACCCCCACGCGGAGAGAATGAATCAAAATCTACAGCCAGTATCAGGTAGGCATAGAAATTCAGAATTGCCGTAAGCTGACTTTCCATACTGTTTGCCGAAAATATAAGAGGCTCGTTTTCCTGATAAGTAAACTCAATTTTCGAGTCCTTGAAATTAATAAGTGTCGTTGTATAGTTGCTGTTATACACCGGCCGGCTTGACTGAATCTGCAAATCTCCAACAAACGAATTGTCATTATATTCCTTAATCGTCAGGAACAAACGACAATCAATGCGTTCATTGGCCGCAAACTGCGCATTAGAGAAATGATTCGTGTTCATATAGTCAGTGATCGCATTCTGCAACGTTTCAAATACCTGACGGTTAGTTGCCTGAACCTGATCGAAGTTAATCTCCACAACACAATTCAACTCTTGGGCCGACAGAACGCCATAGCCTGCAAGAAATATAATCACAGCAGATATGAAACGGTCAAGACTCATGGACAGTTTTGATAATAGTATCAATTATATCAGTTGCTACTTCCTTTTTCGATTTCAACGGGAAGTCAAAGACTTTTCCCGAGGCAGTGAATAATGTAACCTTGTTTGTATCGGTTCCGAATCCTGCACCGGCATCCCTAAGAGAGTTGAGAACGATCATATCAAGATTCTTGCGTGCAAGTTTCTCGACAGCATTAGCATTTTCATTATTGGTTTCAAGGGCAAAGCCGACAAGAATCTGGTCGGCCCGTTTCATTTCGCCAAGTGTAGCTGCAATATCGGGATTTTTAACCAGTTTTATCACCGGTATCTCCTGATGTTCACGCTTGATTTTTTCGTTAGCACGTGTTTCGGGGGCATAATCGGCTACTGCCGCACACATCACCGCGCAATCTACTGAAGGGAAGGCTTCGCGACAACCTTCAAGCATCTCACGCGCCGATTCAACAGAAACAAGACGTATTGATTTGTGAACCGGTTTTATATCCACCGGACCACTGACCAGTATGACTTCAGCTCCGCGCCGAGCTGCTTCCTCAGCAATGGCATAACCCATTTTTCCGCTCGAATAATTTCCGATAAATCTCACCGGATCAATACGCTCAAAAGTCGGACCGGCCGAAATAAGGAATTTCATTCCCTTGAGATCCTTCGGCGCGAAGAAGTCGGATAGCACCCTGACGATATTCTCGGGTTCCTCCATTCTTCCCTTACCTACAAGATGACTTGCAAGCTCACCTTCGGCCGGTTCTATAATATGATTGCCATACGATTCAAGCAGCGAGAGATTCCTGACAGTAGACGGATGACGCATCATATCGAGGTCCATAGCCGGAGCGACGAATACGGGCGCTTTCGCCGACAGATATGTGGTTACAAGCATATTATCGGCGATTCCGTTGGCCATCTTTCCAATCGTAGAGGCAGTTGCGGGAGCTATGATCATGGCATCGGCCCAGAGGCCGAGATCGACATGGCTGTTCCACTGCCCTGTGTTGGCGGTAAAAAATTCACTTATCACCGGTTTACCGCTCAGAGTAGAGAATGTCAGCGGTGCTACAAACTGCTTCGCCGACGGAGTCATAATTACCTGAACCTCAGCTCCGGCCTTTACGAGGAGGCGAACGAGAGTAGCTGATTTGTATGCCGCTATTCCACCGGTTACACCGAGAATGATATGTTTATTCTTTAACATTGGAAAATTTTGTATTTATCTTATATCTGACCGAGCTTCAGACGGGTAAACATCCGCTTTGTATCGGTGGTGAAATCGCCTTGCATGATCCACCCGTAATATCCGGGATCGCTTGCAAGAACCTTCTTGGCAGGGATGCCTTTATATTTCCCGAAATTAATGAGGATGTTACCTTTGTCGTCGCGAACAAGGCGTCCGGCCAGATCAACATTCTTACTCTGCGATGAAAATTCAGATAGCGCCTTCACATCATTAGGGAGGTCATCGTACTTATCCAGCTGTGCCATCAATACCTCGTAGGTAGCGCGCGTATCGGCATTGGCCGAATGGGCATTCTCGATCTCGCCGCCGCAATAAAAACGATAAGCCGCTACCAGCGTTCGCTGTTCTTTCTTATGAAAGATATTCTGAACGTCGATAAAATTTGCTTTCGAGAAATCAAAATCGACTTCAGCGCGCGCAAATTCCTCGGCGAGCATCGGGATATCGAATCGGTTTGAATTATAGCCTGCAAAATCGCAGCCTAAGAATATTTTTGCCAACATTGGAGCAAGTTGCTTAAACGTTTTCTCGCCGGCAACATCGGCATCGGTGATATGATGGATCGCAGTCGACTCAGGAGGGATAGGCATCCCGGGAT
>CAZHHF010000007.1:10059-24608 GCA_964531905.1 uncultured Bacteroides sp. | reverse complement strand
TTGAGTTCACGATGACGACGCGGGATGAAGCGCGGAGCAATCAGTCGAGGGAACGACAGTGAAGTGGTGATACCGAACTCATAGGAGTTGAACACCGACGAGTGATTCTTGTTTTTTCCTCCTGTCTGCCATTCGTAGGTTCCGGTAAGTGACACGCTGAACTGCTCTCCACCGCCAAATATATTTTTATTGGTTAGACCGAGTGTTATTCCCGGACCGATGTAGCTGTTTGATTTTGACGATGCGTTCACTTCTACACTCGCTTCCAATGGTGTGTCGAACGTACACGAGATTGCCGCATCGAGCGTAGGTACAGCCGTTGTGGTGTCGGGAGCTACATCAATAGTGATGGCGCTGAATATTCCGAGGCGCGACAAGCGGTTCTGTGTTTCATTCATGGCTCTGACCGAGAACTGCCGACCCTCCCTGATGATAACCGATTCAGGGATCAGGGCTGTGCGTAGTTTCGATGGTTTCATCTGAATGAGAGTGGCTTTGGGGAGTGCAATGGTGTCGGGAGTGCCGCCTCCATTGTTTCGGAAGGCATAAACGGTGACTTTACCAGTCATATAGCGGGTCAGGCCTTGTTTCGGCGCTGCCGGATCAAGTGTCATTCTTAGTGCGATATGTTGCGGACGTGCCACACTGTCGGCCAGATACTCGATATATTCAGGACGGAAGTAATAGTACCCCCTGTTGCGTATTGCATTGGTGATTCTGATACGGGCGGTGCTGAGCGAATCGGTGCAGTATCGCTGGGAACGCGCTCCCAGATAAGTGTCTCTCCGGGCAATGGAATCGATAAGATGATACAGGTGACATGTATCGGGGAGCAGTTCTACGGTATCGACCGAGTAGGCCGGACCGGTTTCCACGATGTAAGACAGCGATCCTTTCTTCTTGTTTCTTCCTTGATTTACAACGTAGCTCGAACTACCGCGGAAATACCCGTTATTGTCAAGTATCTCATCGATCATTTTGGTCCTCACTTCAGGACGGACGTCAGAAATGAGTATCGGTTCTTCAACGAGCTTGTTATAGATCCAACGTTTTATCCCTTTCGAATTCGGATTCCAGTTATTGTAGACCCATAGACCTACAGGAATTCTGATTGATGGCGTAAAAGTGTACTTGTTTGCCTTAACGTCGACCGATTCCTTGATCTGTGATTTTACTGATGATTCTACTTTCTGGTCTTTGTTGCCGGTATTGAAGCTCACATCTTTCAGTCCGGTATATAGAATCTCATCCGACGGTACACGACGGGTGGTGGAGCAGGCCGAGATCATGACAGTAAGAACGATCATTACTGCCGCCTTCAGTATCATGTTATTTTTCATCTTCATTTTCAGCTGATGGTAGAATAGCAGGATTTAACACTTGTCCCTCTTGAGGTAATTGTGGAATATTATTATTCTTGTTTCTCCGTGTGAACGGACGGAACATGTCGCGTAGAGTCTGTATTTTCCGTTTATATACGAAACCTACTCCGGTCTGGGTGATTTCACCCTCGAGAATACTTTCAAAACCGGTGTGCCGGAAGATTTTAATCACCATAGTACCGTTCTTGTTCAGCATATATTCGAATGATATATCATTTATAAGATCTTCGGCTATGTTCTGATCGGGGTCAGAATCATCGGTATAGTTTCCGCCTACGATAATCTTGAACCGGTCGTTGAAGAGTGATTTTGATACTTTGTAGCTGTAGCTTGTAGCTGTAGATGTCGCTCCGTTAGTCGTGCGGTCATACTGGTTGATTCCGAACGACAGATCGACACCTTTTATCGTATTGGCTGCCCATGAGTTGAGCTGTGACTCAAGGAATGAATATAGCGGGTTCCCTCCGAGACTTGATGTCGCTTTCGTTCCGGGGCCGGTATAGACGTTGTAGAGCAGCAGGTTCATCGCCTGGTTAGCCCGCTGTTCGGCTGTCATCGACTGGAGTTCATTCTGAATTGTTATGTCGTCGCGGGTCGATAGGTCAAACCCTATATTCATCTGGCTGAGTGTACCGGTAACTCCGAGACCGATCTCGAAGGTTATCAGTCGTGAGTTCTGACCGGTCTGTGTCACGTTTGCCTTAAGATTATCGACAGCATGCACGTTGAGGATCGGGTCCATCATGTTTCCGTTGAACGCAACATAGCTTCCTTCCACGAAGTTGAACAGCTTCTCCGACATAAGCGGCGGCGTATATCTCGCGAATCCTCCGGTTATGTTGAACCGGCCTGTCAGTCGGGAATCATTCATTGTATTCATTGAATAATCTAATGTTCCGTTACCTTTGATCGACACCTTGTTCTTTCCGTCGGTCGAGAGATCGACATTTAAAGTAGATCCTGATTCAATGGTGAGAATTGCCTCAAGATTCATCATCATTGATGATGTCATGGTCGTATCAGTTTCGATCAGAGTGGTAGTGTCGGCAAAGTTTACAAACCGTACCATATCGCCTGTCGATTTTGACTGAAGAACCGACTGTGCATCGCTCATCACGTATGTGGCGTTCGTACCGGGAAGCACGTTTAGCGATGCATCGATATTGAGGAGTTGTGTCGTCCCTTTTACCGATGCATCCACATCGATAAAAGCCTTACCGTAAATATCGGCGCCCTTTCTCGGTTTATCGGTACCTACGATCTGCATTTCGCGCGCTTTCATTGCGAGATCTATCTTAGGTTCGAACAGATGGTGCATATCTACGATACCGTCTATCGTGAGCGGATTATTGTTAACTCCCGAGATGAAGAATTTATCGAAGCTGACAACGTTGCTGTCAACCGGAATTTTCTGATCGGAGAACTTGAATGTGGTACCGAGCATATTCACGAGTATCGATGTGGAATCGAAATCAAGATAGCCGTTGAACACCGGTGCCATTGTTGAACCGGTTATATCCATAGTTCCGTTAAGTGTACCGGCGAGTTTAGCCGTATTCGGCGGCAGGAACGGATTGACAACCGATAGCGGGAAATGGATCATTCTGAAATCGAGCAGGAACGGTTCTGCACGGGTTGTGTCGTTAAGACTTCCGTATGCCGTGATTGTTTTGATATTATCGACCATCAGGTCAAGTTTTGCGGTGAGATAACCACGGGCATTTGTTGTCAGATCGGCGTCGATAGCAAACGAGCCAACGCGGTCACGACCATAGTAGAAGTTGTTCAGGCTTATTGTTCCAACACCGTTGATCATCTTGTCGGCTTCCTGACGAACGCGCATGTTGGCCGACAGATCACCCTTGATCGACGGTGCGAACGGATTTATCGATACCCAGTCGGCGATTTTAACATCGCTGATATTTAGAACAATATCCTCCTGGCCTGCAAACGTGTCGCTATGTTCGGTGTAGAGCCGCAGCGAACTTTCGTTGCTCTTCATGGAGAGATCGGCATCGACATGTTTTTTCGCAAGATTGAGTGAGATGAAGTTATCTTCATTGATGGTCCACGGTTTATAGCCGATTATCGGATCATAGGGTACAAGGTTGACAGTCAGTATCGAGTCGGCAACCTCAGCGGTGGCTCCGAAACGGAATCCTGTGTCACCCGATATATTGCTTTGGCGCAGACTCATCGCAAGCTTCGATCCCGCGATATATCCGTCGATGGTAACATGAGCGAATCCGTCAAGTGTACCGGGTGCATTATCGATGTCGGCTGCATATGTGAGATATTTGCCCATCTGGTTCAATGTCAAAGTCAGGGTATCGATGCGTGTCTTACCGGTTACGAATCTCAATACATTCCCTCTGAAATTGATCAGTGAATCGTTGGTGAGTTTCATGTCAAGCGATTCGAAGTTTGCTCCTGATGGTTTAAGGATATCATGGAGAAGATTGTTTCTTCCTGCTTCGAGTGTCATTGAGAAAGGAGGCAGCGTGTGCTGCAGGGCATCGATATCGAGACTATAGTTGGCTATGGCACGGTTTACCGTATCCATCACGGCTGTGAGACGAGATGTCATTGAGTCAAGTACCGTAGGCGACACAAAGTGGAGTTTCATGTCGTGATTGGTAAGTGAGGCCGATGTATTGGCACTGTCACTGCGGAACACAATATTTATATCTGTCGTCGCCACGTCGATCGACGGTTTCATTACCGCATCAAGGGTAGGGAAGTCGATATTTGCATCAATCAGACCGGTTACTGGGTCGATGTTGGCATTTCCGCTGAACCGCGTGGCAAGTGTGGCCGGTTCGGTCGTCAGACCGAGCGCATTGAGATCGATGTTGTCAAGATCACCTGTAAAAGTAAAATCGTATGGTTGAGGTGTGAGACGTCCGTCAACACTGACTGTGAAATTTGCTTCCTTGTTATTCGATGTTACATCAGCTTTAACGTTACCTTCGTGGAGCGAGGCGTTCAGAATTATATTTTTAAGCTTCTGGCCGTTATATTCAACCGACTCCAGGTCGATCTTTGCATCGACGTTCATCGATGGCGACATCGGATCGTAGCCTGTTCCCTTCACATCGGCTTTCACGCTCAGATCTTTGACTCCAAGTAGCGGCATGATCGCTTCAACCGGGAAATGAGAGCTGGTTAATGTAGCATCGTATGATTCCCTGCGGTTGTTCCATAGAGCGTCGAGAGCGATTGTACCGGTGTCGGTCAGCGCTTTCAACCGTGCGTCAATCTCGCCGTTGTTCATCGCTACGTTACCTCGCAACGACAGTCGCGGAATGTTGACGGTGCGTCCGAGTTTAGCGTCGATAAGTGTACGTTTTACCGCCTTCCCGTTGATAATATTTCCGTTTATCCTGAGGTTACCTGATATATGGTTTATATCGGTAGGATCGATTATATGTCCCGACATAGCCACTGTGAGACAGCGGGGGAGTTCGGCTTTAAGTTCTTCGATAGTTATGTTACCGGCTGTTCCGTCGGCTTTAGCGTTGAGTACCAGATCGGTATATGGTGGCAGGCGGTTTACGATAACGCCTATCGACGGCATGAACATGTTGATGTCGACAGGTGATATGCGAGCCGATGCATTGAGACTTAACGGCAGGTTTTTGTCAGTGGTTAGATCGCCCATACCCATCATGGCGTTGAGATTTATCTCGGAAAACCCGGTGGTGATCAGGAAATCCGATGCTCTCATTGCTGTTGAGTCCATAGAGAATAGACCGCCGGCATTGAGTTGCACTCCACATCGTTCACGTGCATGTAAACTTCTGAGCGGCACTCTGATATCTGTGGCTCTGTTATAGAATGAATCTATTTCGATGGCGATTTCGTTGGCTTTTATATAGTTGAAATCAAATCCGGGCTGAGGTTCAGCTCCGTTCATGGCATAGGTAGCGTTAGAGCCTTTGAGACGGATGTTTTCGATGAATACTGTCCACGGTTCTGACGTTGAACTGGAGTCGGCCGGAGTTGCCTGGGCCGGAGTTGTTATGGCCGGGAAGATATATTTTGCACTAACCGAGTCGATAAGCACGCTTTTTGCTTTAATGTCAGATGCCGCGAGATCTACGGTACCTTCAAGCAATCTGGCCGACCCCATGAAAGCTGAAAGAGTGTCGATACTGCCTTCCATCGACATTGTGAAATCTATGTTTTCAAGTGACAGATCGTGGGCGAAAACTTTTAGTTGGGTAGTGGTGGAATCGGATTGAGGTTTCGGAACTGTGTCACGTCGGATTGTCATATCGATTTTTGCGCCGTCGAGACTCGCTTTTGACAGATCTATATCCATGCTTTTAAGCTTTACAGAGCTGCTCCACAGGTTAAACTCGTTGACAAGAACATTTATCTGCATCGTTGAGTCGGGTCCACCCATAGTATACACTGCATCTTTAGCCGCCAGATTATCTACAACTACCTTCCCTTTTAGAAGAGGGAGAACGGCTATCCGTGTTTTTAGACGTGAGAGTGTAATCATGGTATCGGCCTTCTGTTTCATCACGAAATCGTCGACTTCAAGGCGCACGGGGAATTTGAGCCTGATGCGTGAAGCCTCAATATTCATCTCTCCCGAAGAGTTTACCGATGAGAGAACTTTACCGATTATTAGATCTTGAACCACAGGGATATAAATAGAGGCGACAAGAAGAATGACCAACCCGATAAGCCCGGCAGTAATTCTCGCACTCCATTTCCCTATCTTATTCCACACGTTTTTCTCCACAAATAAAAAGTTTATATGATGAATACTTAAAAAACGTTTCATCACATTGTTTTGTTGATTCAACCGAGTATATTTTACCCTCGGTTTTATCTGCGAAATTAGTAAATGGATTCAATATATCCTAATCGGCGACAATATAATTATAATATGGATGTAATATATAATATAGGGTGTCTTATTGGAAAGGATTCACATCCTTCAGGTCGACAAGATTGTGGAGAATGGCGAAAATTGTCAGTCCGGCCGAAGAATGTATTCCAAGTTTCGCACAGATGTTCCGTCGATGAGTCTTGATCGTGTGTACCGAAAGGCATAACTGGTCGGCGATCTCTTTGTTGGCAAGTCCGCGGGCAACGCATCCCACGATCTCTTTCTCTCGGTCGGTCAGTGAATTAAGCAATGTACTTTTCGAACTGCCGGCGTTGTCGTTTTCATCGAAATTGTCAGTCTGGATTGCCGACAGCGATTCCTCAAGCTGTTCTACGGCAGGAACAAAAAGACGGTTTTCGACCTCGAAGTGCGACATAAGATCATTTCCGCACTGTATGATATCCGACAAGGCATGGCTCAGCCTGATATTATCTTTCTGGTTATAATGATAGATGAACAGGTCCTTAAGCTTGTCGAGCGTCTCGGCCATGTGGCCGTGATTTACTGAAAATTTCGAGATACTGAATCCCTTGCTTATTTTTCCTTCGATAAGCTGCTCTACGTAACCGAACACAACGTCGTTCTCATACTTCATGTGGTTTTCTACCTCAACTACATAATCGTCGTAGAACTTTATCAGCATGAACGCCACATCTTGCGGACTGGTATAATTGATCGCTTCGATAAGCTTATGACGTATCTGTTGCAATGTAATGGTTAGAAACGAAGTGTGGGCGCGTTTCAAGTATCCTATAAGGGATTGGAGCGATATGTCGTCGCTGCTGTAATCACCTCCGTTGAGCAGATTACATACAGCCAGAAAGGTGTTTACATCCACATTGTTGCCGATGCATACATTTTCGATGCTGTTCTCGCCGAAACAGAACGCGATGTAAAAACGGCTTATAGCCATCAGTAACAGATTGTTGTCACCGATTACATCTCTCATCTTGTTTCGTGCAGTAAAATTTCTAACCGGTTCTCTCATAACTTTCAGCGAAGTGATAACTCTATGCAAAATTAGATAATTGACAACATCGGTGCAATACCTCCAAAAGGTTATTTACGATACGGTTTTCGCATTATCGGGATTATTTTCCCCATGTCGGAGGGGACAAATACCCCCTAAATAGGTATTGTTATCCTTGATGATGTTCTCTAATTTTGCAGTGTAGATAATGACAATTATGATTAGTAATAATAATTAGTTTGATTTTGATTATGTGTTACCAACACTGAATTAATCTATTCTGTAAGGTGTGTTGAAATGAAGACGACTCCGGGACGTTTGGTGAAAATATCCCGGAGTTCTGCATATAATCTAATAAAACTTACAAAATTAACACAATTTAACTTCGGTAAAATATACTGTTAAATATATTATCGCTACATTTGCCGAAAATATAACACATTTAATGACAAAACATCAAAACATACAGAATTTGATTTTAACAGTTGAGGACTTATACGGTCTTCGACGACGATGATTGTTTTGTCGGGAGCAACGGTTTGTCATAAGTTGCTTCCTTTTTTATTGCCGGCATGCTGTCACATTAATTAATTATTTCCAATCAGGTAAATCTGCCGGTTATTTCAGCCTCGAAACATATTTCTAATTTTTCACCTTCTGTCATGAAGAAGGATAAAATCATTATTCTATCCAGGAAGAAATGAGTATCAGTATTCTTGTCGCTCAGCCTGAGCATGTTTCTTATGCCGAGCATATCTGTGATTTAATCTACGAATCAGCCAAGCAGCGAGGAACCGGAATCGCCCGCCGTTCACCCGAATATATCGCCAATAAAATTTCAGGTGGTAAGGCTGTTGTAGCTCTTGATGGAGACCGTCTGATTGGTTTCAGCTACATTGAATGTTGGGGACATGGTGATTTCATCGCAACATCGGGTCTGATTGTCGATCCCGAATACCGAAATCAGGGATTGGCCGAAAAAATCAAGCAGAAAACATTCCAGCTTGCCCGTGAAAGGTTCCCCTATGCAAAAATATTCAGTATAACCACTTCGCTCCCGGTAATGAAGCTTAACACCCGGTTGGGCTATGTGCCGGTTACATTCTCGGAACTCACCGACGACGAGGAATTCTGGAGTGCATGTAAAGGATGTATCAATTACGACGTGTTGCAGCGAAACAACAACGTTAGATGTATATGCACCGGTATGCTCTACGATCCCGCGAAACACGAAGGTAAAAAATCAGAACGTAAGGTCTCGAGCCTCGAGCCATATTATATTTATTTTATTAACCGAATTAAAAAGCTCTTTACAAAATGAAAAAGAAAGTTGTTGTGGCATTCAGCGGTGGACTCGACACCTCGTTTGCAGTTAAATATCTCTCGGAAGATCTCGGATACGAAGTACATACAGCAATCGCCGATACCGGTGGTTTCTCGCAGCAGGAGATCAAGAAGATTGAAGAACGCGCAATAGCTCTCGGAGCTGTTTCTCATAAGACTCTCAGTATTGAGAATGATTATTATGAGAAATGTATTAAATATATGGTGTACGGAAACATACTCCGTAACGGAACATATCCAATTTCGGTTTCAAGCGAAAGAACTTTCCAGGCACTCGCACTCATCGAATATGCAAAGCAGATCGGAGCCGATGCGATTGCCCACGGATCGACCGGAGCCGGAAACGATCAGGTTCGTTTCGATCTTACATTCAAAGTATTGGCTCCCGGAATGGAGATCATTACTCCCACACGCGACATGACTCTGACTCGCGAATATGAAATCGAGTATCTGAAGAAACACGGAGTCGAAGCCGATTTCAAGAAGATGGAATACTCCATTAATAAAGGTCTTTGGGGTACCTCAATCGGCGGTAAGGAAACACTTAAATCGGAACTCACTCTTCCCGAGGAAGCATATCCGTCGCAGGTAACCGAACATACTCCCGAAAAACTTACAATCGCTTTCAACGAAGGCCAGATTCATGCGGTTAACGGAATAGTATATGAAAATCCGGTTGACGCAATCCGTGAAGTGGAGAAACTAGGAGCTAAATTCGGTATCGGACGTGATATGCACATCGGTGACACCATCATCGGTATCAAAGGCCGCGTAGGATTCGAGGCTGCCGGAGCATTGCTGATTATTAATGCACATAAGATGCTTGAGAAACATACCCTTACCAAATGGCAGACTTATTGGAAAGATCAGGTATCCAACTGGTACGGCATGTTCCTTCACGAAGCGCAGTATCTTGAACCTGTAATGCGCGATATCGAGGTGATGATGGAAAGCACTCAGAAAAACGTTACCGGAACTGTTGAACTCACTCTGCGTCCCTATTCGTTCCAGCTCGTAGGTGTTGATTCTCCCTATGACCTTATGAAAACCGATTTCGGTGAATATGGCGAGGTAAACAAGGCATGGACAGCCGATGACGTGAAAGGATTTATCGCTATCACAGCTAATCCGTTGAGCATTTATGCCAATGTGATGCAGCGTAACGGTAAAGGTATTCTGGAATGATCAAGGCCGGAATTATAGGGGGTGCCGGATATACCGCCGGTGAACTCATAAGGTTGCTTGTTAATCATCCCGATGTTGAAATTGCATTTGTTCACAGCAACAGTAGCGCAGGTAAACCGCTCACCGCTGTACACACCGGACTGATCGGCGATACCGACCTTTGTTTCAGTGATAGTTACGACCTCGGGGCGATAGATCTGCTTTTCCTCTGCTGCGCCCACGGGGAGAGTAAAGTTTTTCTTGAAGAAAACAATGTCCCTGATAATTTGAAGATCATAGATCTTGCTCAGGACTTCCGCGATGAGTCAAACGGCTTTACATACGGACTCCCTGAACTCGGTCGTGAACGTATTACAGGAAAGAATAAGATAGCTAACCCCGGATGTTTCGCTACTGCTATTCAGCTGGCGTTGCTTCCGGCTGCAGCTGCGGGAGCGATAGAGTCCGACGTTGAGATCGTAGCTCTTACAGGTTCGACCGGAGCCGGAGTGAAACCGTCGGCAACGACTCATTTTAGCTTCAGAACCGATAATATCTCTACATATAAAGAGTTTACTCATCAGCATCTTAAAGAGATCACTCGAACACTGAAATCGCTTTATCCTGCTATGAAAGCTATTAATTTTGTTCCTATGCGCGGTGATTTTGCGCGCGGTATATTCGTGTCGGCGCATTTCCACACTAATCTCACCCAGGAGCAAGCCGTTGAGGTATATGACGATTTCTATAAAGACGCCACGTTTACCCATATGTCGCACGCTCCGATCGATCTCAAGCAGGTGGTGAACACCAATAAAGCCGTGGTTTATGTTGCGAAATACGGTGATCTGCTCCATGTGACCGTTGCTATCGACAACCTTCTTAAAGGTGCGTCGGGTCAGGCGGTGCAAAACATGAATCTATTGTTTAACCTCCCTGAAAACCAGGGGTTGAAATTAAAGGCATCGGCCTTCTGACAATTATGAAATGTTTTGACGTTTATTCGCTTTATCCTGTTGAACCGGTAAAGGGTAAGGGGAACTATGTATATGATAAAGAAGGAAACGAGTATCTCGATCTTTACGGAGGTCATGCGGTGATCTCGATCGGTCACGCCCATCCGTGTTATGTCGACGCCGTGTCATCACAGGTGGGGAAACTCGGATTCTACTCCAATTCAGTTCTTAATTCGCTTCAGAATGAGCTTGCTGAGAAATTGGGTGAAATGTCGGGCTATGCAGATTACTCGCTCTTCTTGTGTAACTCAGGTGCCGAGGCAAATGAGAATGCATTTAAACTTGCTTCCTTCCACACCGGCCGTAAAAAAATAATCGCGTTCCGCAGTGCTTTCCATGGCCGTACTTCAGGTGCCGTGGCCGCTACCGATAATCCTAAGATCGTAGCTCCGTTCAATGCAACCGAAAATGTTGTCTTTCTTCCTCTTAACGATATTGACGCTGTTGAATCGGAATTGAAGACAGGCGAATATGCCGGAGTTATTGTCGAAGGTATCCAGGGTGTTGGCGGAATCCGCATGCCCGAAGATTCATTCCTTGTAAAGCTTCGCGAACTTACCGAAAAATATGGTACCGTTCTTATTCTTGATGAAGTACAGTCGGGATACGGACGCACAGGCCGTTTCTTCGCTCATCAGTATGCCGGTATTCGTCCCGATCTTATCACCGTGGCCAAAGGTATGGGCAACGGCTTCCCGATTGGCGGCGTACTCATCTCGCCGAAATTCACTCCGGTGAAAGGTATGCTCGGAACCACATTCGGCGGCAATCATCTTGCATGTGCGGCTGCGATTGCAGTTCTCGACACTATTAAGAAAGAGAACCTGATTGCCAATGCGGCCGAAGTCGGTGAATATGTACTTGAAAAGCTGAAAGATTTCGGCTCACCGGTTACCGATGTACGCGGTCGCGGACTGATGATCGGTATCGACATCGATGGTGACGGATCGGCTGCCCGCCGTAAACTGCTCTTCGATCATCATATATTTACCGGAGGGGCAGGAGCATCCACCGTACGTCTGTTGCCTGCATTAAACATCACTAAGCAGCAGATGGATGAATTTTTAACTGCATTAAAAAAATTATGACAATGAAGAAATATACATCGGTTCACGACCTCGGTAATCTCAATGATGCGGTCGCTGAAGCACTCGAACTTAAAAAACAACGATACGCTTTCAGTGATCTCGGCAAGAACAAGACCCTTCTGATGGTGTTCTTCAACTCAAGCCTGCGTACCCGTCTGTCAACTCAGAAGGCCGCAATGAATCTGGGAATGAATGTGATCGTTCTCGATGTTAATCAGGGCGCTTGGAAACTTGAGACTGAAAACGGTGTTATTATGGACGGTGACAAACCCGAGCATATCCGCGAAGCGATCCCCGTGATGGGATCGTTCTGCGACGTGATCGGTGTACGCGCCTTCGCCGGTCTTCAGAATCGTGATCTTGACTATTCCGAGAAAATTCTCAATCAGTTCATCGAATACTCGGGTAAGCCGGTTTTCTCTATGGAGGCCGCTACCGGACATCCTCTTCAGGCTCTTGCCGACCTCATTACCATCGAGGAGCATAAAACGAAGAAACGCCCTAAAGTGGTGCTTACATGGGCGCCCCATCCCAAAGCACTTCCGCAGGCGGTGCCTAATTCATTCGCCCAGTTCATGAATCATGCCGATTGTGATTTCGTGATAACACATCCCGAGGGCTACGAGCTTGCACCGGAATTTGTTGGTGATGCAGTTGTGGAATATGACCGCAAGAAAGCTTTCGAAGGAGCCGATTTCGTATATGCTAAAAACTGGTCGGCCTATGCCGGCGACAACTACGGAAAAGTGCTGAACACTGACCGCAGCTGGACTGTCGACGAAGATATAATGGCGTTGACCGATAATGCATATTTCATGCACTGCCTGCCGGTGAGACGTAATATGATCGTTTCCGATGCTGTTATCGATTCTCCGCGAAGCATAGTTATCCCCGAGGCTGCCAACCGTGAAATCTCGGCTCAACTCGTTCTAAAACGTATCTTACAGGATCTGAAATGATTAAGGTTATTAAAATAGGCGGAAATGTGATCGATGATCCCGCGTCGCTGGCGGAATTTATACGTGATCTCGCTTCGGTCGAGGGACGTAAGATTCTGGTTCACGGCGGTGGTAAGGAAGCCACTCGGCTGAGTGAGAAGCTCGGTATTCCAACGACTATGATAAACGGGCGTCGTGTCACGACTAAAGAAACGCTCGACGTTGTTACGATGGTTTATGCCGGGTTGATCAATAAACGGATCGTCTCGATGCTTCAGGGCGCAGGATGTAACGCTATCGGACTTACCGGTGCCGATGGAGGTGTTATCAGAGCTACGCGACGCAAACCTCAGCCTATCGATTTCGGATATGTTGGCGACATAGATCCTGCCGATATCAGCGGATCTATGCTCATTTCTCTTCTCGACAGTGGCATCATGCCGGTTATGTGTGCTATCGCCTACGATGGAGAAACCGGTCTGCTGAATTGTAATGCCGATACGGTTGCATCGTCGGTGGCTGTGGCTGTCTCATCACTTGAACCGGTTGAACTGATCTATTGTTTTGAACAGCTCGGAGTTATGGAGAATATTGACGATCCCGATTCGGTTATCGCCCATATAACTCCGTCGGTCTACAGTGATCTCCGTGCGCGCGGAGTTGTAAGCAAGGGAATGATACCTAAGCTCGATAATGCGTTTGAAGCAGTTAGTCAGGGTGTTGGAAGCGTGATTATAAAACATTCCAAGAATCTGACTCATCAGGTAGGAACCGTAATAACCGACTGATCTATGGCACGGTTTCCCGACCATATTGAACTTCTGAGGGAACTTATAGCGGCTCCGTCGCAGTCTCGTAATGAATCTGCGACGGCAGCCATTATTTTTGACTTTCTTGAGCATAATGGAGCTTCACCGCGTCGTATCGCCAATAACGTGTATGCGTTATCGCGCAATTTTGATGAATCAAAGCCTGTTTTGTTGCTTAATTCTCATCACGACACAGTCAAGCCTGCTGCCGGTTATACCCGCGATCCTTACAATCCCGAGGTAGTTGATGGACGTCTCTACGGACTCGGAAGTAACGATGCCGGCGCATCGGTCGTGTCATTGACACGTGTATTTCTCGATCTGATCGATCGCAGTGATCTTTCTTATAATCTGATGCTCGCAATCACTGCCGAGGAAGAAGTAGGTGGAGAGAACGGCATGCGACTCTTTTTGCCTCACATTGCATCGGAAGGTATAAAAATCGATTGTGCGATAGTGGGTGAGCCAACATCGCTGCAGCCGGCGATAGGAGAGAGGGGACTGGTTGTTCTCGATTGCATCACCCGTGGAGTTGCCGGCCATGCTGCCCGCGGAGAAGGTGTCAACGCCATCTATAAGGCGATGACCGATATTGATATCCTCCGTAATTACCGTTTCCCGCGCCGATCGGAAATTCTTGGTGATATATCGCTTAATATCACGCAGATAAATGCCGGACGTCAGCATAACAGTATACCCGATGAATGTAGCTGGGTAGTTGACATACGAACCACCGATGCCCATACTAATGAAGAAGTCGTTGAACTGCTTCGTGCGGCTGTAACCGAAAGTGAACTCACGCCCCGTTCAACGCGCGTGCGTCCGTCGGTTATCTCTGCTATGCATCCGCTTGTCGTTGCTGCCGTGTCGCTTGGGCTACAACCTTTCGTGTCGCCTACAACGAGCGACATGTCGCTGATGTACGATTTCCC
>CAZHHF010000007.1:0-10049 GCA_964531905.1 uncultured Bacteroides sp. | reverse complement strand
TCCCTTCGCTTAAAATCGGTCCCGGAGAGTCGTCGCGAAGCCATTCGGCCGACGAGTATGTTCTGCTTTCCGAGATAGAAAAGGCTGTAACAGTGTATCATTCACTGCTTTCTGAACTTAAACTATAATTTATAGTCACTACAAAAAAACTTAATATGAAACTTTGGAGCAAAGGTTTTGAACCTGATAAAATGATAGAAGAATTTACAGTAGGAAACGACCGCGAACTCGATTTACGCCTCGCCCGATATGATGTGCAGGGATCGATGGCGCATATCAAAATGCTCCGGAGTATAGGGTTGCTCACGCAGGATGAACTTGACCAGCTCCTCGAAGCACTCGGTGAGATTGCCGAGGTGATCGAACGCGGTGACTTCCGTATCGAGGATGGAGTGGAAGATGTTCATTCCCAGGTTGAATTCATGCTCACGGCAAAATTGGGCGATATAGGTAAGAAAATTCATTCGGGACGTTCCCGTAACGATCAGGTACTCGTTGATTTAAAACTGTTTATGCGCGATGAATTGCGTCATGTGGCTGTTGCGGTTGAGAAACTGTTTAATCGCCTCCAGTCGCTCAGCGAACAGTATGCCGACGTACTAATGCCCGGTTATACCCATCTGCAGGTGGCCATGCCGTCGTCGTTCGGACTATGGTTCGGAGCTTATGCCGAATCACTTGTCGATGATATGCAGATGGTCGTGGCTGCATATAATGTGGCTAATCAGAATCCTCTCGGATCTGCTGCCGGTTATGGTTCGTCGTTTCCGCTTAATCGCACCATGACCACCGAACTGCTTCATTTCGAGACAATGCATTATAACGTGGTAGCAGCTCAGATGTCGCGTGGAAAAACCGAACGTGCCGTGTCGATGGCGATCGGATCGGTTGCCTCGACTCTCGGTCACCTCGCTATGGACGTGTGCATGTGGATGTGTCAGAACTTCGGTTTCGTGTCATTCCCCGATGAACTTACTACCGGCTCGTCGATTATGCCGCACAAAAAGAATCCCGATGTGTTCGAGATAATGCGTGGAAAATGCAACCGTTTGCAATCGGTTCAGAACGAAATCGCGCTGCTCACGGCAAATCTCCCGCTCGGTTATAACCGTGATCTACAGCTGCTTAAAGATATAATCTTCCCTGCAACAACTGAGTTGATAAGTTGTCTTGAGATGGCCGATTTCATGTTGCAGCACATTATTATAAAGCATGATATTGTAGACGATCCGCGATACGATTATCTGTTTACGGTAGAAGAAGTGAACCGGTTGGTTCTTTCCGGTATGCCGTTCCGTGAAGCATACAAGAAAGTCGGTCTGGAGGTTCAGAATGGTACCTACACCCCTGTCAGAGATGTTCACCACACTCATGAAGGATCGATCAACAATCTTTGTAATCCGCAGATCGCTGAGAAATTCAGCAAATTGATGAAGAAACTTACCGACTGACTTTATGTAATGGTAGTTTAAAAAGTAGTGATCCTTCCCTGGAGCATCCTCTGTGCGTTGCCCATCAACTAACGACGCATAACATATAACGAGAGACTGTCTGACAATCAAAGTTAGGCAGTCTCTCGCTGTATTAGCTGTAGACTCCCAAATCGAAGTGCAAACTCTCTCCTCAGGATGGGATAAAATTAACCGATTAGCTCTGTCAGGTTAACTTTAACCTATGTTAATCGAAAAGTACAATTCATTATATAACAGCGATTTATTTTGTTAAATCCGTGTTAATTCCGACTTGAAGGTCGGTTTTTTCAGTAACATTTTTTCGTCGGGACGCCTTTTCAGCACTTTAACTTTGCGGAAACAAACTTAAAAACAGAATAATTATGGCTAATGCATTATTTAAAGAAGAGTGGTACAGAATTATTAAGGATTCTGATATGGGTGAATATGAAGAAGATCGCAACCGCATCGCGTGGGCAGTTCTGGAATATGTTATGAGTGGTGATGATTATGAACTTAATGATGTTCGTAAATGCTATGATAGAACAATAGAGGAACTGGTCGATAAAGTGAGAAAAGAAATTGAGAACCGACGTCTACGTGCCGAGGCCGCCCGCAAGCGCCGTCAGGAGCGTAAGCAAAGCGAAGTAAACCGTCCTCGCCGTTCGCATCAGCGAATCTACGAAACACATCCGGCGATGTATCTTTTTGACGGATATGCCTCATTCATGATGTCGACCGAGTATAATGGCGGACGCAAGGCATTCGCCGATAAATTAGGACGTGCGATCGATTTCGATAAAGCTATCGTAAGGTTTCGTAAATATGCGATTGAAAACAAGTTGCTATCTTCCATGCAGCGTTTCAACGTGTTCCGCGATATGCTTATCCGCTTTATCAAAGAGAATCTGCGTGTCCTTACCGTTAAACAATCCGTGCCGGCAGCCGTCCTCTCTTAAAAAAACTGAAATTTAACATTGTCGGCAGGAGATAATCGCTTAAATGAACTATCTTTGCGTGTTAATAAATATAATGCGATTCTTGTAATGAAAAAATTATTAATACTGTCAGCGATGACTCTCTCAACGATTGCCGCTATGGCCGAAACACCTCAGATAATATATCCCGATGCCCCTACGGCTGACGTTACCGATGTTTATTTCGGGAAAAGCGTTGCCGATCCTTACCGTCCGCTCGAAAACGATACTGCTGCCAATACTCTCGAATGGGTGAAGGCTGAAAATCTCGTTACCAACGGCTATCTGTCAAAAATCCCGTTCCGTGAGCAGCTCCGTGGCCGTATAACAGAATTGAATAATTTTGTAAAATCGGGACTCCCCTGGCGCGGTAACGACGGTATGATATATTTTTACGAGAATGACGGTCTGCGCAATCAGGCTGTGCTTTATAGGGTTAAGCAGCTCGGTGATGAACCGGAACTGTTTATTGATCCGAACGCTCTTAGTGACGACGGAACAGTTGCGCTTACCGGAGTATTCCAGTCGAAGGATGGACGTTACACTGCCTACACAATCTCGCGTAAAGGATCGGATTGGACCGAGATATATGTGATGGATACAGCCACAAAGCAGCTTCTGCCTGATCATGTTGAATGGGCCAAGTTCACCGATGCCGAATGGTGTGGCGACGGTTTCTTTTATTCGGCCTATCCTGCACCTGAAAGCGGCAAGGAATTCTCCAATGCCAATGAGAACCACATGGTCAAGTACCACCGCATAGGCACTCCTCAGAGCGAGGACGAGATCGTTTATCAGGATCTTGAGCATCCTCTTTACTTCCATTCGCCTCAGGTTGCAGCCGACGGCAAGCTGCTGTTCGTGTCAATGAGTGGTCAGGGACTCGGCAACGGCCTGATCTATAAGCGTCTCGACGTCCCCGGATCGGACTGGACCGTAATTGAGCCTTCGCAGAACTATGAAATGAAGGTTGTGGAGTCGAAGAACGGCAAGATCTACTACGTAACATCTAAAGATGCGCCTTTACGCCGCGTGATGGTGGCTCCCGTAGAGAATCCGGCCGATATGAAGGTATTCATTCCTGAATCGGATGCTGTGCTGGCCGACATTGATTTCACTCCCGATAAAATTATTGTGAAATATGAACGCGATGCTTCATCGCATGCCTACATCTATTCGGCAGATGGAGTGATGGAACGCGAAATCGAGTTCCCCACTTACGGAACCGCATCGTTCTCCACTTCCGATAAATATCCCGAAGTGTTCTATGCGTTCACCTCGTTCCTTTATCCTTCCTCGATATTCAGCTATGATATGACAACCGGTGAAAGCCGGATGCTGAAATCGCCTGAAGTAAAAAACTTCTCGGCTGCCGACTATGTGACCGAGCAGGTTTTCTATCCTTCGGCCGACGGAACGAAGATTCCAATGTTCATCACCTATAAAAAAAGACTGAAGCGCGATGGCAGTAACCCGGTATATCTCTATGGTTACGGCGGTTTCAATGTTTCGCTCCCCCCGTCGTTCAATGCTAACCGTATCGTGTGGCTTGAAAATGGAGGAATTTATGCACAGGCAAATCTTCGCGGAGGTTCCGAGTATGGTGAAAAATGGCATGTGGCCGGAACGAAGATGAACAAACTGAATGTTTTCAACGACTTTATTTCGGCTGCCGAATACCTTGTGAAAGAAGGATGGACCACTCCCGAACTCATGACTATCGAAGGTGGCAGCAATGGAGGACTTCTCGTAGGCGCGTGTGTCAATATGCGTCCCGATCTGTTCCGCGTGGCAATTCCGCGTGTAGGAGTGATGGATATGATGCGCTATCATCTGTTCACTATCGGGTGGAACTGGGCGTCGGATTACGGTACAAGCGCCGATTCTCCCGAAATGAGCGAATATCTTCTCGGTTATTCTCCGCTCCATAACATCCGTTCAGGAGCCGATGTGAAATATCCGTCGATTCTTGTAACCACTGCCGATCATGATGACCGTGTGGTTCCGGCTCATTCGTTCAAATATGCCGCTACGCTTCAGAAAGCTTCGACCGGTGACAATCCCAAACTGATCCGTATCGACAGCAACGCGGGCCACGGTGCGGGTAAACCTATTTCGAAAACTATCGACGAATACACCGATATCTATTCCTTTATATTCCATAATCTCGGAATAACTCCGAAGTGTGCTGAATGAATAAACTTATCTGTCAGACGATAATATGCTGCTTGGCACTCACTCTTACCGGCTGTTTCACCGGGATTGAAAACACCCCGAAGATAACGGCCGGAGATCTGCGGCGCGAAAAAATCGTGGATTCCACGCCCGAGCGGGAACTCGCGTCGGCGATTGTCTACGACTCTCCTGCGAAATGGGAGCCGGGACGCCGTTTCATTGTCACCGATGATCGTATACGCCTGATATTTTCGAGTACGCCAACCGGCAGCCTTCCCCATCCGGGCGACACGCTTATCTTTGCCGGAGTCAGGGGCGTGCCGTCGGTTATGGGCGATCAGGCCACAGCATTGTCGTTTGTCCGCGATGATCAGTCAGCCGATACGCTTGTTTACCGCGTTGAGGTAACTCCACGCGAGTTTAATGATAAGAAATCGTTCCCGATTCCGTTTATGGTCGATCTCGATCTTGTGGCGCGCGCCGATTCGGCTCTTGCCGGTCGGAAAGTATATGTCACGACCTCCTATTGGTACGATCCGTTGTTCAATCATTATACCGGTCGCAAGTTTGTTGGAGTAACGATTGATTCCGTAAGGGCTGGTAATACCGATTATCCGCTCGCGGTCAACTTCACCGATGATCGTGGCGAGCAGCGCGTTATGCTGATGACTGTCGGTGACGGCCGTAGCGCTACCCGTAATTTTGCCACACTTTTTTCACTGTCTGATCCGCGTCTCCGTTATCCGTCCATCACCGCCGAGAACTGGGATGCTATCGTCAATGGCCGCGTGCGTCAATATATGACCCGCGATGAAGTGCGTCTCGCCCTCGGAACTCCAACAGATGTTGTCTACGGTGAGGATCATAATTTTTCCTACGAGCGGTGGGTTTATCCCAACGGTGCATATCTTATTTTTGAGGATGGTATCTTAAAAGGCTTCCGATTATGAAACTCACATTTTTAGGAACCGGTACATCGACCGGTGTGCCTCAGCTCCGATGCGGTTGCAAGGTGTGTATGTCGAATGATCCGCATGACCGTCGCATGCGCTGTTCGGCTATCGTTACTGCCGGTGATACAGAGATTCTTATCGACTGCGGACCCGATTTTTATCATCAGATATTGGAATATCACCGTTTCCGAACGATTGATGCACTCATCGTCACTCACAGCCACTATGATCATGTTGGCGGAGTGGACGATCTGCGTCCTTACTGCGGTCACGATGGATTTCCGGTCTATTGCCGCGCCGACGTGATACGCGATCTCAAAGAGCGAGTCCCTTATTGTTTTAGGGCAAACCCTTATCCGGGTGTACCATCGTTTGACCTTCACGAGATAAAACCGTTCGAGCCTTTCGTTATCGGCAAAACGGTTATTGAACCTCTTGAGATTATGCACGCCTCGTTACCGATCCTCGGTTTCCGTATCGGTTCGGGTCTCGCTTATATAACCGATGCAAAAACGATCCCTTCTACTACTCTCGATGCGATAAAAGGGATCGATACTTTAGTAATAAATGCACTCCGCTACGAAAAACATCATTCCCACATGAACTTATCCGAGGCTTTAAGTGTTATAGATATAGTCAGCCCCCGGATAGCCTATCTGACACATGTCAGTCATCGGATCGGATTGCATGCGACAGCCTCGGCGTCGCTCCCCGACAATGTTAGATTAGCCTATGACGGTTTGACGGTTGACATTCCCGATTAGTGTTATCTAACATGGTTTTATGAAAGTTACATATTTAGATCATAGCGGATTCGCAGTTGAAACGGAGTCGGTTATTCTCGTATTCGATTATTACCGCGATCCGTCACATTCGCTCACAGGAATACTCCAGGGGAATAAAGATCTCCCGGTGATTTTCTTTGTGAGCCATCATCATCCCGATCACTTCAACCGGGATATATTCAACATGGCTCAGGATCATAAGCGTGTTTATGTTCTCTCCGATGATATCTTTTCCAGATTGGTCCATGATGACCTCGCGGTGGCCTGGATGAGGGCCGGCGACTCGCAGACCGGGCTTCCGGGCGGAGTCTCGGTTCGTGCATTCGGCTCCACTGATGTAGGGGTGAGCTATTTAGTCACGACTGCCGAAGGACACACATTGTTCCATGCCGGTGATCTCAATTACTGGCATTGGCAGGATGAATCCTCTGAAAAAGAAGTAAAGGAAGCTTATAATAAATATGTCGTCGTAGTTCAGGATATCCTGCGCGTTGTGAATAGCGTGGATGTTCTGTTTTTTCCTGTGGATCCGCGTCTCGGAACCGATTATGGTTCGGGAGCACGTTTGTTCCTTGAAAATGTGCAGGTAAGATATTTCTTCCCAATGCACTTTTTCGGCGATTGGGAGGCCGCATGCTCGTTCAGTCAGTATGTGACCGACAACACTGATTTCGAATCTCTCTGCGAGCCGGGACAATCAGTTGTTCTGACTCTGTAATCATTCGTGGTTCAATAGACTCCAACTGGGGTTCATTGAGGTTAAGTACCATCGGATTCAGCTTTCGGGCCGGTTCGATGGTCTTTTTATTATCTCCCCGAGAAAATTCTTTAAGCTGACGGTATAGGTCACATTTGAAACAGCGGCTACAACTCCGGCACCGGTCGATACGTTGCTGTAGCCCCATATAGGTTCACTGAATCCTATTTCGCCCAGTTCGCCAGTAAGACCATCATAGCGTTGCCATAAGTAGTTGGCATAGTTGTAATAGCTGGGAGATACGGAACTGAGTGTGAGTTGCAGTCCGCAGTCAAGCAAATCCTCGTTGAATGTGGGACTGTTTACAAAATAGCCCATATCTTTGAAGAATAGGTGAAGTGTATAGGTCCCTCCTGAAAACTGGTTATCGGTGAAAAACGGGAAGTCATCGGTCACGATCCCCGACACCGATTCCAATGCGTTGATATGTTCCGAAAATATCGGTTCAAGCTGATATTGAAGTTCACCGGTATATAGATGCGCATCTTCATTTGCGAATTGTGAAAAGGTGAATTTATAGTAGTCGGGTCTGTCGCCTGGATCAGTTATCTCCATTTCGGCTGTGAGATTGAATGATAATTGTGTTAACATCTGGTATTCGGGACGGGAGTCGCTCCATATTTCGGTTATTTCAGGCATGATTTTAACTGATGTGATCGGAACTGCAACCGGGACAGTTACCTCGGCTTCGGCATTCCCGTAAGTCGCGCTCTCGGCCACGATCCTGATTCTGTCGCCCTCCTGGGGAGTATATTCCTGACCGACAGCCGAGCCGTTGACATATATGGTGACTTTGGCGTCGGTGACCTGATGATTTTCTTCTGATTCCTGATCATTATATAGCCACGTTCTTGAAACAGAAACTTCGATTGGTTGGCCCGATGTTATTATGGAGTTGATACACAGCACCGGTTCAGTGTTTATGCCCGGGTTGAAATCCTCGTAGCATCCGGTGAGTGTCATGGCCATCATAACCGGCCAGATGTATTTTAGAATTGCCATGTGTAGGAAATTGAAGGTATTATAGGTAATAATTTGACTTTTTGGAATGTGGGTGATCCGTTCTTCCTGTGTCCGCGCCTGACTGCGATGGTGTTGAGGTGATTGTAGGCGTTGTAGAGACTGAATGTCCAGAATCCACGCCTGTTTTTTACGTCGCATGCAAGATCGAGCCTGTGGTAAAACGGTAACTGATAGTTGTTGACCGCGGCTTTGAGAGGGAGGTCATCGTTATAAATATAATATTTGTCTATGTCGGGTCCTTCCCATGTCTGTGTGAGTAGGGTGAACCGATTGCCCGAGTGTCCTGTCCATGATGCGTTCACACTGACGCGCCGGCTGATATTCCAGTTGAGTAGAATATTGACTGTATGGCGATTATCGAATCGGGCAGGATATGTGTGTCCTCCGTTCTTATCTTTGAATGTGCGGTCGGTCCACGCGAGTGAATAGGCGATATGTCCGGTGAGTCTACCCGTCAGTTTCTCGATCTTGAAGTCGATACCTTTTGCTGTTCCTTTGCCGCTTGTCAGGCGCGCATCCCATCTTTCGGCTGGCGGTTTGAGATAATATTCGTCGCGATAATCTATGAGATTGTGCATCTTTTTATAATACCCTTCGATGTAGGCGGCGAAATGTCGGTCGGGCGTCTGAGCGTAAATTCCGGCAGACATTTTGTCGGCTGTCTGCGGACGGAAACGGCCGGTTATCGGTATCCACTGATCGGTGGGTAGCGCGAGATATGTCTGGGTAATCTGGTGAATATACTGTGAAGTACGTGTGTATGCAGCTTTCACCGAAGAGTTTTCAGAAAATTGCCATGAGAGCGAGAGTCGAGGCGACAGACTGTGATGGAGCTGTCGGTCGATGTGGAACATTGATGCGTGAATGCCGGCGTTGACACGAAATGAACGTGATATCTTCCAGTCATCCTCAATGTAGGCGTTGAACTCGTCGGCACCGTAGGCCGAGACCGAATCGCGCGAGACTGAAATTTCGGAATCGAAGCTGTACTTTCTTACGGTGCGGCTTGGCAGGAAGGAATGGCGTATGTAGCTTCCTCCGAATCGAACTTTCGAGTTTTCACCTGCAAGCCAGAATAAGTCGCCCTTGAATATCCAGTCGTTGATGTTGTTGTCGCTTTTTGTAATTTCTCTTGTGGCAACAATCTCATTGGAGTAATATACCCGGTTGCGATCATCGAGACCTATATTGGAGAAATATCTTGTATATGCAGCGGTAAATTCTGCTGAAATATGGTGATGGAGCCGTTGATTTAAACCGGCGGTCACAACAAGATTACCCCAGTTGGCGGTTACTTTATAATCCTCGTACCATCCCGAATCAGCATCGGTTTTGTCTTCCGAACCCGATTTGAGATAGTCGTTGCCGAAATATACGCGCAGGAATCCTTTAGTGCTGTTTGAGAACCTATGGCTGATTCCGGCATTAAGATCCATGAAATAGTATCGGAACCGGATCTTTTCATCGCTATTCGATGAGTTGATTATAGCGAGGGCCGGTATCGTAAGTATGTCGTACCATGAACGGCGCAGTCCGAAAAGATAGGTCGTTTTTGATCCTACCGGTCCCGAAATATTGAATGATCCCGATGTCAGTCCTATTCTGGCCGATCCGTGATGTCCTTCAGTAGATCCGTTTTTAAGTCTGACATCCATGAACGATGAGAGTCGTCCGTCGTATTTGGCCGGAACCGACGATTTGAAGAAGTCAATGTAGTTTATTATGTCGGAATTGAATGCCGAGAAGAGTCCCGCAAAGTGATTTACCTGATATAGAGGAACATTGTCGAGCATGTAGAGATTTTCATCAAGATTACCTCCATGTACTGTCATACCGGCCATACCTTCGGTGCTACTTGTTACACCTGGCTGCTTCTGAAGAACTTTTATAACATCGTTCTCGCCGAATAATGACGGGGTATTGCGCAG
>CAZHHF010000006.1:0-25510 GCA_964531905.1 uncultured Bacteroides sp. | reverse complement strand
GCCTCTGTTCCGTCACCCGAACTGGAAACATTACGTGGCAAATTGGCTGTGAATATGAAATCGGTCACTATAAACCGAAAAGGCAAAATCATATCCCTTCCATCGGAGAATGATGGTGTTTGCGAAATAATTATGGATGTTGAACCTAGTAAGGCTGGCTCCGTATCGTTGACTCTCAGCAATGACAATGGTGAAAAATCAGTCATGATCTATACTCCCGGTGACGCAACTCTGTCATTTGACCGTCGTGAGAGTGGTATCGTTGACTTCAGTCAGGATTTCCCGGCGGTTACGGTCACTCCAACATTTAATGAAGGAGGAACACTCCCTCTCAGGATATTTGTTGACCGCTCAAGCATGGAGGTATTCGCTAATGATGGCAAAGGTGTGATGACCAATCTGGTATTTCCTACAACCCCATATAATAAATTGACCATCACTACCGATGGAGGAAATGCGAAAATTAATAATCTGAAGATTTATTCTATTAATATCGAAAAATAATCTCATCAATGGAAAATAATTATAACCTCGTTAACGATAAGAAGGGACATATCATGCAAATGATTCCCGTTATGCTATGCTTCTTTGCAATGGGTTTCGTTGATCTTGTCGGAACTGCATCAAATTATGTGCAGAAAGATTTGGGACTGACTGATTCTCAAGCAAACCTGTTCCCTTCGCTGGTGTTCTTCTGGTTCCTGATTTTCTCAGTTCCAACCGGGATGCTGATGAATAAAATCGGTCGTAAGAAAACCGTTCTGATAAGTCTTATAGTCACTGCCGTTTCACTCATTATTCCGGTGACGGGCGACAGCTACAATGTGATGCTCATTTCATTCTCATTGCTTGGTATCGGTAATGCTATCATGCAAACATCACTTAATCCGCTCGTTACAAATCTTATAAGTGGCGACAAGTTGGCATCAACTCTTACTTTCGGCCAGTTTGTGAAGGCTATTGCATCTTTCCTCGCTCCAATTCTTGCCGCATGGGGTGCAACAACCTATTTCCCGACTTTCGGTCTCGGATGGCGAGCTTTATTCGCAATATATGCGGTAATCAGTTTCCTTTCTATATCTCTCCTCGCTGCTACACCGATACAGGAAGAGCGTCCCGACAAGGCTTCAGGTATAGGTGAATGTGTTAAATTATTGAGTCGCCCTTTTATTCTGCTTTGCTTTCTCGGCATTATATGTCATGTGGGAATTGATGTCGGCACCAACACCACCGCTCCTAAAATTATTATGGAACGTCTCGGCCTGCCACTCGAAGAAGCCGGATTCGCAACCAGCATTTATTTCATCTTCCGTACAGCCGGTTGTTTTCTCGGCGCATTCCTTCTCCGCTCGATGTCTCCGAAATTGTTTTTCGGTATCAGCGTGGCTATGATGCTTGTTGCAATGGGAATGTTATACGTGTGCCACGGGCTTACTCCTATCTATATCGGTATCGGTCTCATAGGTTTTGGTAACTCAAACGTATTCTCAGTGATCTTCTCTCAGGCTTTGGTATATGCTCCTAATGAGAAGAACGAGGTTTCGGGTCTTATGATCATGGGACTTTTCGGAGGAACGATATTCCCGCTCGCTATGGGTTATGCTGCTGATGCAGTAGGTCAGATCGGCGCAGTTTCAGTAATGACCGTCGGAGTAGTGTATCTTATGTACTATACGTTGAAAATAAAAAACATTAAATAAAATCATATCATGAAAGAAATAGTAGTAGGAATGGGAGAAGCCCTGTGGGATGTTCTTCCTGAAGGAAAAAAGATAGGTGGCGCACCAGCCAACTTTGCATATCATGTTTCACAGTTTGGCCTTCCGAGTTGCGTAGTAAGTGCAGTAGGTGATGATCCTCTCGGTCATGAGATTGTCAATAATTTCAATTCTAAGGGCTTGACTCATCTGATTGAGACAGTACCATATCCTACCGGGACTGTTCAGGTTGAAATTGATCAGGCCGGTATTCCGCAATACGACATCAAAGAAAATGTGGCATGGGACAATATCCCCTACAATGCACTGCTCGAGCAGCTTGCTGAGAAAACAAAGGCTGTTTGCTTCGGCTCACTCGCTCAACGTAATATTGTTTCACGCAATACAATCAACCGGTTTCTCGATGCAATTCCGTCAGAAAACGAGCCTCTTATTATATTCGATGTTAACCTTCGCCAGGGTTTCTATAACAAGGATATTCTCTGCAATTCAATGCAGCGTTGCAATATCTTGAAAATTAACGATGAGGAGCTTGTAACTGTCAGTCGGATGCTCGGTTACCCCGGTATAGACCTTCAGGACAAATGCTGGATACTTCTCGGAAAATATAATCTCCAGATGCTTATTCTTACCTGTGGCATTAACGGCAGTTATGTCTTTACGCCCGGCAAAGTCTCGTTCCAGCCCACTCCCAGGGTAGAGGTCGCTGATACAGTAGGCGCAGGCGACTCTTTTACGGCTGCTTTCATTTCCAGTATTCTCAAAGGCAAGTCGGTTCCTGAGGCACATTCATGCGCGGTACAGACTTCAGCATACGTCTGCACTCAGAAAGGCGCGATGCCTAAGCTTCCGGCAGAACTTACTGACTGATATTAATTGAACATATTTCAGGTTATTCGCGCCTGAAAATAGACTGTGTCAAAACGGTAGAGTATCACCGATTGGTGGATTAACTACTTGTTTTGACACATCTTTTATATATTCAATGATAGATATCGGTGTCGGGATCAGTTAATCGGGATACTGAAAATAAATCTGGCCCCTTTACGGTAGCTGCTGTCGAGAGAGAGTGTGCCACCCAGCCTGTTAGCAACCATTCGGCCAATATACAATCCAAGACCGTTACCCTGACCGGTCGGGTCGATCTTGACAAATCGGTCGAAGATCTTCTCTTCCATGCCATGTGGTATACCTATTCCGGTATCGGTGACGGTAAATGTAATCTTATCGTTGTGCTGACTTATTTCATAGCCAAAGGTTATTGTACCGGAATTTGTGAATTTGGCCGCGTTGGTTAGAATCGGAATGAGGACTTGCTCCACGCGCTGAGGATCCGTTAGGATTATTGTGTCGGGTTGGCCTGCGTTAGCGAATATCAGTTCTACCCCCGGAGAAATATGTTTCTTAATAAGTTCGAGGACAAAATGGCATATACCGTTTAATGAGGAAGAAGATCGTTGTATACTCAGCTCACCGCTTTCAATCTGGGAAAGGTCAAGAATATCATTAACCAACCGCACGAGCAAATCAGTGTTGATGCTCAAGGTATCAGCGAATTCCTTTATATATGATCTCTCATCTTCCTTAACGTAGTCGGCGATGAGGTGTGAGTAGCCTACGATAGCATCGAGCGGTTCTCTGATGTCGTTACTTATGTTCTCAACAAAATTCGTCTGCACGCGATCGGCATCCTTTATTTTATCGAGCGTTTCAACAAGCGTGGAGGAGATTTCCTTGAGTGACTTGCGTTCGTCGACCAGTTGTTTGTTATATCTTGAAAGTCGTTTGGCTAACTTTCGCGAATGTATATATAGACTGAGTACCCATATTAGTATACATATCAGTATGACAACAGCTATTGTTGCTGCAACAACATTCTGATGTCGCCTCGTTATCTCCATTTGTTGATTTTCAAAAGTGAGATCCCAATTTTTGTTTTTCAGGTTTTCGACATCATATATTGTCTGTAGTTCGCTGATACTTACGTCCGATTTCGTCAACAGACGTTCCCTATAGATTGAATTGATTATTTTCGCACCATAGAGCATAGCATCTTTATCACCGATTTCGCTTGCCGCTTTTAATAGTGCGGTAGCAAACTGATAATAATGGGTCTGATGATGACTCATTTTAATCTGCTGTTTTAATAAAGGTAGAACCTCGGCATATCGCTTCTTTGCCATTAGATAATAGATGCGAGTTTTGTTTTGCAGACTGTGGTCATTATGGATTCGTGGATTCTTGTCGGCAAGATGGCGTGTGAGGTCATAATACATATCGATCTCTTCATCGCTCAGTTCCTGAGCGCAAATGAGCATATTGTGATAACACTGATAGAGTGAACCGTCATAGTTACGGAATATACGCCCCTGAGATTCGTGGATACTGTCGAACTGAGCAACAATTCCAAGTATGCGCTTGTTGGTATCCAATGCCTTGTCATACATTTCATTGTTGATATAAGCTTTGGCCGCCATATAATAGAAAAGTGTTCTCACCGACAGCTCTTCGCGGGGAAACTCCTCGACAAGATCCTGAAGTTGTTGGAGGTAATACATCAGGAGTTCAGAGTCGGTAGTGTTGCGTAGGTTGGTGCAGATGAGAAAAAGATACGCTATCCGATCATATTTGTCAAGCCGGTTATTATGCTCGCGATACTCTTTTAACGCCTGATGAAGTTTCTGCTGGCGTTCCGTTTCCGTCATAAGGCCTATAATGGTAGACTGATAACGGAGTTTGATATAGAGAAGATGCGCTTTCTGGATTTCACTTTCGGGTACTCGCTTTGTCATTTTTATCAATTCCTCCTCTAAAGCAGGCTCGTATTGAAATAAGGCTGTGAGTACAAATACTGTCTCAAGCATCGTATTGTAGTGTTGGGCACGTTCGGCTGTTTCGAAGATCTGATATAATATAGGTTTGCGGTCGTCGAAATAAAAGCAATCATAGAGATTATGCAGAATCGCTACACTGTCGGCAGGGGTGGTGGCTATGGATAGCTCCGCATAAAGGCTGTCGACCGAATGAGCTGTCTGTGATTCTGCCTTAAAATAACATGACATCAGCGCAATGACAATCAACGGTCTGATGAAAATCTTAAAACTATGTGTTAATCTCTGAATCATGAAATCGTAATTGTAAAAATGAATTTTGCTCCGGTGTGATAATTGTCGTCGAGCGTTAAGTTTCCACCAAGCATGTTGGCTATCAGGCGGCTATGATATAGTCCGAGTGCAGAATCGTTACTTTCTGATTTCTTTAATCGGGAGAAAATTATCTTTTCTTGACCCTTAGATATTCCTGTGCCTGTGTCGGTTACTGTAAACGTAATCTTATCAAGTTTGGGAGAGATGGCATATTTTAATGTAATGGATCCTTCCTCTGTGAATTTAGCCGCATTCATCAGTAGATTCATAAGCACTTGCTCAACACGGTCGGAATCGGTCATGATTGTGGCGTCGGCTTCTCCATCGTTTACAAAAATCAAATCAACGCCAGGCTTGATGTGGTCTATTACGTTGTCGATAGCAGCCTTGCAGATATTTTGAACAGATGATTTCATTATATGGACACTCACCTTTGCATTTTCAAGCGAAGGTAATTCGAGAACATCATTAACATACGTGAGAAGCAGGTCGCTATTGAGTGTGATAACATCGGCAAACCGTTTGATGTAGTCACTCCTGTCTTTGTCGACACATTCTGCAATCAGTCCCGAGTGTTCTACAATAAATTCAAGCGGATTTCTGATCTCATGACCTATGTTTTTTATGAAATCGGTCTTTATGCGGTTTGCGACCTTTACTTTTTCACTTGCTTCAATCAATTCTTTCTGAGTGCGTTGGAGAGCGTCGCGTTCATCGATAATCATGGCGTTTGCTTTCGTCAGATTATGGGTCAGTTTCTTGGAGCGGCGGTAAAGAACGAACACGATCACAAGAAGAATCACCAGCACAACGAAACTTATTATAGCATATATGAGTTGCTGTTTATGACGGTTGATCACACTTTGCTGATTCGCTATCAGAAGTTCGTCATTGGTATGCTTTAGATCATTGACGTCATAGATTATCTGTAGCTCCTTGTAGCTTTCTGCCGCTTTATTCTTAATACGGTCTTTGAACATAGTATTGCTCATTTCGAGCGCTCTCAGCAGGTCCTCTTTATCACCTACAGCCTCGGCTGCTTTCAATAAGGCATCGACCAGATACAACTGTTCTGAGTATGTGTTGGTGCTGTCGTCCAACTGTTCTTTGATTAATGGAATGGCATCGGCATAACGCTTTTTGGCCATCAGGTAATAAATTGTCGCTTTATTTTGGTGGACCGATATATTGGGGATTGTTGGGTTACTGTCGATCAAGGTTGTTAAATGACTATAATATTCGTCAATATCATCCTGAGGTAAAGAATCGTGACATTGCAGAAGACGGTTGTAACAGATAACCAACTGTCGGTCATAATTGTGAGGTACGTGCCATTCGGTTGTGTGCAGATTCTCGAACTTTTCGATTACTCCCAGTAGTGTTTTGTTGGCCTCGATCGCCTCCCGGATCATACCTCTTGATAGGTAGCTTTGAGCCGCTTGTGAATAAAACAGATATTTCAGTGCCAGATCATCGGGGGGCAGATTGTCGATCAAGGTTTGTAACTCCTGTAAATAACTTATCAACAGTTCACCATCGGTACTCAGACTCAGATATTTACAAAGAATGAACAGATACTCGATGCGTTTATAAGTATCATATTTCTCCGACAAATCATGTTGGGCGAGATATTCGCATAGTTTGGCTTCGTTTTGATCATTCGTATTTGAACGTACTTGATTAAAGATCTTCATAACGTTCAGATATACGAGAGTACTTTGTTTCTCAGCGCTGTCAGGCAATTTTTCGGCACGGTCAATAAGAACCTGTTGCATTGAGTCGTTGGTAATGTAATAGTTCGAACTCAGTCTCAACACACCATTGGCAGTGTGATAATCAGCCCGACGCATTGCCAGCTCATATATTTCTTCGAGCGTTTTATCCTGAAGTGAGTGAGGCGAACTGTCGTAAATGTTATATAATAGCACAATACTGTCCTGTAGATTGTCAGCCTCTGCAAGTCTGCTTTTAAGGCTGTCTACAGCAGTCTGCGCACGACCTGTGAGCGAAAGAATAAAAATAAGCGACAGTACGATATACCTCGTTGATTGGCCTAACATGATTGGTTTTAACTTGTGTGAAAATAAATGACAAATTAATGACTTCTAAATTCAGTAAAAAACATTGAATAGACCCCGGATCCTCTTTAGCGACATCGCTCGGAATACAATAATACAGGACCTATCGGTGATTATATCTTGTGTTGTGATTCCGAAGAATAAAGATTACTAATATTAATTAGCAAAGATAATAATAGAATCTGATAAATTCGCACCTTTTTTGAGATTTTTTATTGTCTTGTCATCATAGTTTCTGTTGTTCTGTTGGATTTGCCGGAATTTTAACAAGAGTTACATTTTTGAGTCAATTTTAAAATATTATTAATAGAATGGTGTAAACTCAAAATAAAATTGCTAAATTGCGGCTTAGTTATATTTGTTATCAAAAGAAATTTATTTATCTAAGCAATAATCTGATGAAGAATAGAGGAGTTTTCCTTTTATCTATGCTTGTCTTATTCTTGATGCTTGCGTCTCAACCGGCTCATTCTCAGAATAGTAATGGGGGGGGGTACAATACTGGCAATATAACTGGAACAGTATTTGATACCGACGGTGAACCTCTGATTGGAGTAACTGTCAGGAATCCCAAAACAAAAGCAGGTACAACAACCGACATCGATGGCGCATTCTCCATCCCCGGAGCAGCCAACACGACATTGACGTTTACCTATATCGGTAAGAAAGGAGTTCAGGCCAAAGGCTCTCCCGGTAAACCGATGAAGATCGTTATGGAAGACGATGCCAACGTCATGAGCGAAGTTGTTGTGACCGGTATCGTCACAAAAGATAAGAATTCTTTCACCGGTTCGGCATCTACATTTACTGCCGACGAGTTAAAGACTGTTGGTGTCCAGAATCCTATTGCGTCTCTGGCAGCACTTGATCCGGCTTTCAATGTGTTGACTAATGAACTCGCCGGCTCTGACCCTAACCATCTGCCTGATATTAATATACGAGGAAAAAGTTCGGTGATAGGGGCGCGTGATGATATGGTCAATGATCCTAATCAGCCTTTATTTATAGTGGATGGATTTGAGTCTACTCTTGAGGCTGTTTACAATCTTGATATCAACAGGATTGAATCGATGACTATATTAAAGGATGCTGCTTCGACTGCCATTTACGGTTCGAAAGCGGCCAATGGCGTTGTGGTTGTTGAGACTGTGAAACCTAAGGTAGGGCAGCTCAGATTCAACTATAACGGTTCAGTATCGATGTCAAATCCCGATCTGACCTCATACAATCTTATGAATTCGGCTGAAAAACTCGAATTCGAGAGACTGGCAGGTCGATATAACTCTAACGGAACAGTCGCACAGCAGATACTGGCAAATGATACTTACAATAAATATCTTGCTCAGGTAAAGAGCGGAGTTGACACATACTGGTTGTCAGTCCCTTTGAGAACTGGTTGGAACCAGAAACATAATGTGTATGTTGACGGTGGTGCCGGTGGTTTCATGTTTGGTATAGGTGTGAATTATAACGGTACAACCGGTGTCATGAAGGATTCCAATCGTGAAAGCTATGGCGGTAACCTTGATTTCATATACCGACATAATAAGTTACAGTTCTCCAATAAGTTCACCGCTGCCTACACTTCATCTCATGATCCGGTGGTTTCATTTAACCAGTATGCGATGGCCAATCCCTATTATAAGAAATTTGATGAGAATGGAGAAATTAGCAAGTGGTTGGAAAACAGTGATTTCGCTAAGGCTTCAAATCCGCTTTACAACGCATCGTTGAACAGCCGCATACAGTCGTCCAATCTATTGCTTACCGATTATTTTACAGCCGAATTTAATCCTCTGCATCAGCTCCGCATCAGGGCTAAAGTGGGTCTTACCCATTCACGTAACGAGGGCGAGACTTTCGTTTCACCGGCCGATACGAGATATGACAATTATGACCAGACGCGTAAGGGTTCATTTAACTCCTCGATTACTAAATCGACCCGATATGATGTTGAGGGAACAATTATTTATGCCGATGTATTCGGAAATCACCGCGTTAACTTTGCCGGAGACTTTAAGGCCTCACAAAACAAATCCTTGAGTCAGGGATACTCAGTTGTGGGTTTCCCTAACGGAAACTATACCTATCCTTCATTCTCACACGGTTATCCCGAGGGTGGAAAACCGAGCTACTATGAAAATACCTCCCGTTCCACCAATATGCTGGGAACACTGAACTATGCCTATGACAACCGGTATCTTCTTGATGCCAATTACGCACTCAGTGGCTCATCGGTTTTCGGTACTTCCAAGAGGTTCAAAAACACATGGTCAGTAGGTTTGGGTTGGAACATCATGAACGAGCGGTTCTTCAGGGATCTGTTCCCTTCAGTTTCGATGTTAAAGATAAGAGCTTCGGTCGGTAATCCTGGTAATCAGGGATTTGACTCGGCAATGTCGCTTATCACATATACATTTATGTATAACAGCTTTAACTACTCGGGTAATTCTACGATTCTCGACATGTTCGGAAACAGTGAACTTGAGTGGCAAAATACTATAGATAGGAATATTGGTGTCGATTTCCGCACTGATCGCTGGAGTCTGGAGTTTGATTACTATGATAAAAATACCGATCCATTGCTTATAGGAATTTCGGTTCCGTTGTCGACCGGTATAAGCGGATTATGGAATACCAATATGGGTATACAGAAATCTAAGGGTGTACTTGCATCAGCGACATATTATATTGTTAGAAATCTCAAGGATCGTTTCACTTGGAGTGTAAGGGCGAATCTTCGTCATGAAAATATTCGCCTTGATAAACTCAATGGTATGCTTGACGACCTGAATGAGGTGGGAAAGAATACATCAACAAAGCGATATTATGACGGAGCTGACCCTGATGCTATATGGGCCGTACGTTCTCACGGTATCGACCCGGCAACCGGACGCGAAGTCTTTATAAAAAAGGATGGTCGCATCACATACGACTTCAATCATGATGATGAGGTTATA
Organism: uncultured Bacteroides sp.; assembly: GCA_964531905.1. Lineage (GTDB taxonomy): Bacteria > Bacteroidota > Bacteroidia > Bacteroidales > Muribaculaceae > CAJUPY01. Next base: position 15,608 of record CAZHHF010000006.1, on the reverse strand, counting down.
GTGGGTAACTCACGGTCTAAAGTAGAAGGAACGTTCGGAACGAATATCAATTATAAGGGTTTCTCTCTGAGCATGAATTTTCAGTACAAGTTAGGCGGAAAATCGTTTAACAATGCTTTGTTTAATAAAGTTGAGAATATCTCATCTTCCCAGCTTATCTACAATCAGGACCGCCGGGCTTTCTACGATCGCTGGCAGAAACCGGGTGACATAGCTCAGTTTAAAAACATTGCCAACTCTACGTCAACTCCCATGTCTTCCCGTTTTGTTCAGCGCAATAATGTGCTGGCAATGCAGTCTCTGAATATCAGTTACGATTTTTATGAGATAGTAAAAAAACTACGGCTTGAATCAATGCGAGTGTCGTTCTATTGCAACGACCTCTTCTGGATGTCTACGATAAAGCAAGAACGAGGTACGGCTTATCCTTTTGCACGGAGTTATACTCTCGCGCTCTCATTCTCATTCTAAAAATGTTGTTACATGGCACTAAAACAGATAATACTCTCGACGGTAATACTAACAGCCGCTGTGGTCATGAGCGGTTGTTCTGACTGGCTTGATTATAAACCTAAGGACAAGCAGACATATTCCCAGCAGTTCTCGACACGTGATGGATTCCATGATACTGTTAATGGGGTGTATAATAAGATGACATCAAGTGACCTATACGGCTATAACATGTCGTATGGTGCTATTGATGTGATGGGTTTGTGTTATAGCATTTCAGAGACCAACATGCAGATGATTCAGCTTAAGAATGCATCCTATACATCTGATAATGCATCTGCGACATTGACAAATATTTGGTCGTCGGCTTATAGCTGTATTCTTAATATCAATTTGATATTGAAGGCTCTTGATGATTTTCCTGATGTTCTGCAGCCTGATGATGCACGGATGATTGAGGGTGAGATGCTTGCCGCCCGAGCCATGATCCATCTCGATCTTGTAAGGCTATTTGGTCCTATATATTCTGAAAATCCCTCAGGCTTGTCAGTGCCGTTTGCCGACGATCCCGAGATTGTGAAAAGAGAGCGACTCAGCGCACGGGAAATTATCAGCGAAAAGATTATACCTGATCTGCTTCATGCCCAGGAGATTCTTATCGATGTTGATCCAATTATTACTGACGGTGTCCTCAATAGTGGAGCCGATGATGGAGACAACTGGTTCCGCTATCGTCAGGTACACCTCAATTATTATGCAGTGTGTTTGTTGACGGCTCGTGCCTATTTATGGATGAACGACTATGATAATGCACTTGTTTATGCCCGTAAGCTAACTGATGATCCGGCTGTTGCTGAAACATTTACGTGGGTTGATCCACTCAGGCTTCTTGCCAATAACGATAATCCTGACAGGGTCTTCAGCACCGAATGTCTTTTTGGATACTACAACGGTCGAATGTCGGATATATTCGAGAGTAACTTTAACGGCAATTTAAATATCAGTCAGGTATTGCAACCTCGTTCGGGTTACTTGAATGTGCTTTTCCCGAATAATTCAGATTATAGAAGACAGTCCCAGTGGGCAGGCTCAACATCTTCGCTCAGTGCAAGCGACTATGATTTTGTCAAATATAAGAGTTTTACAACCAATGCGACCAATCCTGAGTTCTGGGCTACCTTCTATGGCCTGATGCGTATAAGCGAGGCTTACTATATTGCAGCGGAAGCATGTATGGAACAAAATGATATGTCTAAAGCTTGTGAATATCTCAATATTGTAAAGAATGCGCGCAATGTGCCGGGTACTGACGAGATTAATACAGGTAATTCAGCCGAATTACTTAAGGAACTGAAATATGAATACCTTAGGGAATTCAGGGGTGAAGGTCAGATTTTCTTTATGCTTAAACGATTCAAACAGGAATTTGGAAGCGTAGATCCTGATTTCAATGGGGCTGAGGTAAGAAGCTCAGATAGCCCCATTGCCGATGTGCGATATAATGTTCCTGTTCCGGCTGCCGAAACTTATTGATTATGAATATGAAGATTAGAAATATTTTATATCTGTTTATCGGTGTGGTTCTGCTGATCTCGGGTTACTCATGCTCTCATGACGGTATCAACCTGTATGATGGACCACAATCAGGCATATATTTCCAGCAGATTGCGACAACCGATGTTGACGGTAATCCCCTCTCATTTACCGACTCGATATCGTTCTCGTTCGCCGGATATGCCGCTGACCATGTTGAACATCCACTTCGTTTCTATGTAGCCACAATGGGACGTATGTATGATTATGATCGACCTTATGTGCTGAAATATATTCAGGAAGAGTCTACAGCTATCGAGGGCGAGGATTTCGATCTGCTTCGTAATGATTTTATGATTCGCGCCGGACAGGTCCAGGATACGGTTATAGTTACATTGAAACGTACACCGCGGGTCAGGCAGGAAAGTCTCGTGCTGAGATTCAGGCTCGAACCAAATCAACACTTCACTCTCCCTGTCGATTCATTCAAGAATTCTACCATCTGGAGTAGCGATGCTCCCATGCTCCCTGCTAATAAGTTTACAGTAAGTGTATCCGAGGTCTATAAGGCTCCATTCAACTGGAGATTTTTTGGAATAGAGTTCTTTGGAGAATTTTCGGTTGCAAAAATGCTTGAGATAGAAAAAGTAATGGGCTGGACTTATACCGATTGGCAAAATACTTCGAGTACGAAAGTCTCTAAGGGTAAATTTGGATTCGCAGCCAATCTGTTGAAATCACATCTGCAGGCCCTTGCCGATGCAGGTACTCCGGTATATGATGATGACGGACGCTTTATGCAGCTGCCGGGTGAATATGCCGTGGATTATTCGGCTTATGAGTGAAACCGCTAAATAGGAAAGGTATGAAAATCAAAATATCGCTTGTATCAGTAGTTGCAGTAATGCTTACTCTTGTCTCATGCTATGAGGATAAGGGAAATTATACTTATGACGAAATTGATGAGTTGACGATCACAGTTCCGGAACTTGTCGAGGCAATGGCTTATGCCGAAGATATCGAGATACCTGTTTCGGTGATATCATCGCTCACCAATAAGGAAATAGCTGAGGATGATCCCGACTATGAGTTCAACTGCAAGCTTAATTACCAGCATGAGGAAGACGGTATTGCCTATAAATGGCTTGACCTGAATCCAGGGAAGAAAAAGAATATCAAGTTTTTCGCCAATCTGCCGGCCGGGAATTATTCGGCATGGTATTCTGTTACTAATGTCCGGACGGGTGTGCAGACTAATGCCCAGATACCTGTATCGGTCAAGTCACCTACATTTGAGGGTTGGATGGTCCTCTCCAATAACGGGCCTGCGAAAGAGGTTCGACTCGATATGATTTTTACTGATTCTAAGGGCGTTGATATGGTTGCCCGTGGTGTGACAGGCGATGCTCTTACGCTTCATAACGGCCGAAAAATAAATTATGTGCCTAATGAACTCGTAGGACGCGAGGCTGTGAATCTATTGACTGAAAGCGGCAGCTACCGTCTTGAGGATGACGCTCTTACTCTCAAGCAGAGCGAGAATATGAAAATGTTGAATTTTGTGATTCCTGAAACTCCTGGCGACCCGGTGGAAATAATCACGATTCACTATTATGCGACCATTAATCCTAATGCGACGTTGTGTGTTACAAGCGCGGGAGATGCTTATGCCATAACTTCCCAGACCAATGGGGCAAGCTATGAATATCCAATGAATACTGACGCCGTAGGCAATGATCCGACATATAAGGTTGCGCCGAATATGGCTACAAGTATGGTGAGAAAGGGCAATTCTTCGTCGGCCCTCTTTTACGATGTCACCAACAAGAAATTTAAGGGGTGGAGTTATTACGCGCCTAATATCAGATTGTTGTATGATTTGAATGACAATGAGGAAGGTCAGCCCCAGGGATTATTCTCTTTTAATACCGGAATGGAGCTTATAGATATGGTAGGTACTCGCTTTTCCAATGGCCTTGTTTACTCCGTCCTTCAGGATAATACAGGTCACAGACACGTATATGGCATTAATTTAAGTGGTTATAACAAGATTATAAAGGAGTCAGCTTATGATGATATCACGGCTGAGAATTTCGATACAGCTGTTGATTATGAATTCCATTCTCAGTTCCCGTATATGTTTTACTGCAAGGGTAATACTGTCTATTGCTATGGACTGACCGACAAGAAATTAAAGGACAAGCTGATTCTTGATAACGAGACTGTTACGCTACTTAAATTCAATCTCTATCAGAATATGCAACCTAATAAGCTTACACGATGGAGCGATGTGGAATTTCAGAATATGCAGTACCGGCTGATCGTTGGATCAAATTCTGGTGGCGAAAATAGCGGTAAGGTTCGGTTCCTTGACGTTGACATCAACGGTAAAATGACGGTATATAAAGAACATGTGGGCCTCGGCGAGGAAATTGTCGATGTTACATATCGGGAACGGCGACTGCAATAGAATGAAGATAAAATACCAATATAATAACACGTTTTATTAACTATTACAAATTTTAAATCTATGAAAAAAATTTCTACTCTTTTACTTGCAACCGCACTGGTTTCGCCTGTGTGTATGTCGGCTGCTGACATTGTAACCGGTTCTGTCCAGGTCGAGTTTTGGACTGCCGATGTTGTACAGATTGATCGTGCAAAATACAATGTGTATAATGGAGACCCCAATTTGTATGAACCCAATACATTAATGGGTACATGGACTTCTGGAGAAAAAGCTTTTTCCTATAACCCTGAAACAGGTCGCTACCGTATCGAAAACTTTCTTAATGGTGGAGAGAAAACTGTCCTTGAGTTTACTGTAGGTGAAACTTTACGTGATTACTCTAAAGTTTTAGTGGGCGAAGAAGGAGATCAAACCGTTTCAAATCCCCTCCGCTATGATTTTGAAGTGATTTTCAAAAATGCTGAAGGTGTTGAAACTAACGGTTTGAAAGCAGGCGACTACAACTATTATAGCATTTATCCTAATCCCGGTACTGTTACTCAGGCAAATATTGGCGGATGGACAGTTCTGACACGCATTGAATCAACAAATAATTCTGATCATCTGGGACCATTTGTCGGTGAAGAGAACAGCTATAGTTTTAAGTCTGGTTTGAGACTTAGTATGACCACCCCTCAGCGCAGTGAGACCGGTACTGTTAATACAACTGTTCCTTACTCGGTAGATGAGACTGCACCTGAAGGATTTGGTGAGGATTCGCCATCGTTTGCTCAGCTCAGCTATGTTGTAAAAGATGGAGATATTTATACAATTTATTTATCTATCAAGGCTCTCGGCGTAAACAAATACTATGTGAATGATGATTCTGCTGAGAATGCATTTACAAACTCGACTGGCGCAGTATTCAAGATGAGCTTCAACAAGAATACTCTTACCGCCGGTGTTGATGAAGTTATAACCGATACCGATAATGCTCCTGTTGAGTATTACAATATTCAGGGTATTAAAGTTGAAAATCCTGCCAACGGTCTTTATATCAAGCGTCAGGGTGACAAAGTAACCAAAGTTATTGTACGATAATACTCTTATCAGTAACACTCATTGACCATAAAAGCCGGGCGACTGACATTGATCAGCTCGCTCGGCTTTCATTATTATTAATTGCGTCATTGTCATTAATGTTTACTCATTTCAAGTATTGTTCTATTGTTTAATTATTTCGTGTTTTAGATATTGACTAAATTCCATTAATGTCATTTCTCCTTCTTGTGTAAAATATTCATGCCATTGTTGACTATCCCATTTTGACTGTTCTTCCATCAATTGACTTTCTGTAAGTAGTTCAAGATATTTAAAATCGAGTTTCACAAGTCTCATAATTTCTTTTCAAATTCTTCAGATATGATAACGATTACATCATCAGGTGGATAAGGCCACCATCTTTTACAAATATGTCAGGGTATTGACAAATGACTGCGTAAATCTGACGACTTGATACTGAATTGCCGTCAGGCCGAATGTAAAATCGTTGTGCGTTTATAATGTCGGCGAGTTGGTTGGTGGTTAGCCCGCGTCCGTAGCTGGTTAAAGTATAGATTATTGCTTCTTCTATTTTCATATCAGTCTGATGTCCAGATTCTGTCAAGAATCTTTGAATAAGGGTTATTTATTAAACCGATTTGTAATCCATAGAAACGGGTCCCCGACGCTTGTTCGCGACGAATGGCGGCAAGAGTTTCCGGAATTGGTATAGCAAATGCGAAATCTGAAATAATCAGTACATCAGCCATTGAGTAGTTGTTGGTATGCAGCTTCCTGATTACGTCTTGAAACATATGTTCGCCGTTAGTGCCACCGCTATATGATGTGGAAAGGAAATCATCAAGTCTACGCCATTGGCCAGGTTCACAAAGATCAATTGACTTACTTTGTACAGAATATGTAATAAGATAGCAATTCCTGTGAGTGCGATGTGCGGTATCAATTAGCTGATGAAGCATTGCGAACGCCACTTCCATTGGGTGTCCATTCATTGATCCACTGGTGTCTACACTGACTATTATAGGACCGAGAGTAGGGCGTGGTTGTGGTTTATACTCAGGATCCTTAATTGCCTGGTTCAATCCTGGAGCAGCAAACTGTTGAAGTTGTTGCCGGGCGTATCGGTCCATGAAAATTATTTCGGTTTCGGAATCGGCTAGATAAAGGAATTCTGATGGTATTACTCGTTCAATATTGTTGCCGGTAGTAATTCTATCGATTTCCTCAAATGACATATTGGTAGAGATTGATGATGGGTGATAGCGATAGGCGATGCTTGATTGTTCGGAAGTGAAAACAGATTGTTCTCGCCCTATGATTTTCGCAATTTCATCCATAAGAGGATAGTGGAGTAACGATTTCTTGATTTTCTGCCGTATATTATAGTCGTTTTGACAATAACGGCTACAGGATTTTTCCCACTGTGAGCCTGCCGATGTAAGCAGATTCCGTTTAATTTGTCGAATTCGGTTTTGATTTGCTGATAACCAGTCATCGGCAAACATATTGAAAATCTGTTGCTCATTACTTTTTGTGATTTGTTCATCATATCCTTCTGCATTCAGTTCCTCCTGAGAATAATTCTCTTTTGCAAAATCTTTTACTTGTTGCCACATTTTTCGACGCGCACTGGGAGTCCCTTTTTGAAAATACTCATGCAAAAGTTTCTCAGGTTCGCAAGCACGGTCTATTCGGCTGAACTCATCAAGCATCTCACCAACAAACTGCTGGAGATTCTCTTTGAAAGATTCACGATAGGCCGGATCGGAACCTCCAAGATTAGGATTTCGGTCGATAACATTGCGTACATATTGTCCGAGTAAGTCATCTCCTTCGATCGGCGACTTTACTGGTGGCTTACCATCGGCTACATATACATCGAATCCGTCGGAAAACCAGTTGAGATAAATCTGTTTCTGTTGCTCTGTCATAATAGGATTTTCTCAACGTTGAAAATGCGGATTTCGGTTTCTGCCAACTGTGTGGAGACAGTTGTCATAGCATCTTTTACCATATCGGCATCAATGGCCGATATGAATATATTTGCCTCGGTCTCAGTTATTATGCGTTCTTGAATAAGGTTCCAGTCACTGATACATTTTTTATATCGTTTTTTGAGAGCAGCCAGTTCACGTTTTCTAATTATGGATCCGGATTGTTTTTTTACATCTGACTTGTTGCCTTTTCGGGCAATCGAGTAAGGAATCCCGTCGATGACTAAACCGCCCGAACATTTCATTAGTTTTCTTTTACGCGGCTTGCCAGATACGGATGATACGTTTATGTTGAACGCGCTGTTGTTTTTTAAAATCTGTAATACCGGCATACGCATAGAAATGTCAAGAAATTCTACAGCCTCAGTCTCATCGAGAAAACTAAGTCTTTTATAATCCCACTTAGCGATCAGTCCGGTGCCTTTATTGTAATTCTCGATGGCATAATATGAATTATATACTACTGAAAATTCCGTTTCATGAACGATGGAAACTGTGGCGTCATTTTGTTCTGAAGATTTGGAAGAAATAAGAGTGCGAAGAATATCGTTTATTGAAAAATTTTCTTCACAAACGCCATGCCATATTGAATTAGTTACCTGTCGATTGATTTCCTCACGACATTCAGGGGCATTCCATAGGCAATGAATTAGTAATAATATATCCGATGAGTCTATTTCACGGCGTCCGTTGAGATAGGCTGAAGTCTGCATGAGTCTGAAAACTTTTTTCCACCGTCGGTCCGATACATATAGGTCAATGGATTTGCCTTCCTCTGTTTTGTTTTCCGAAATACGTCGAAGAGTATAACGTAACCACTTGATTGCACTCATTAGATTATCGGATATGCCGGTTTTTTCGCTCTCAGTCTGCCAAAAGCGGTATAACTCTTCGGTAAGTTGTAGAGTATGGTCAAGGGAGAGTATTTCATTTGACGGAGAAAGGAGCATCCTTTCAAAATTATCATCATTCTCAATACAGTTGGAGACCATCCTTACCAGAAAACGATCCCAGAGAGCCTCAAGACCTTCGTTTTTACCTGGCAGTTCGTTACTTGCTGCGATAAGTACTTTCATTGGCAGATACATGGTTTCGCGGCCATTCTGATATATATGCTCATTTATGGCAGTAAGTAGTGTATTCTGTATTGAAGGACCGGCTTTCCAGATTTCATCAAGAAAAACTACATCGGCCGATGGAAGATAACCTTCAGTCAAACGCTCGTATCTGTCGCTCTCCTTTAGACATGAGATAGAAATTGGTCCGAAAATTTCATCAGGTGTACTGAAACGTGACATAAGATAGTCGAATGATCGTGCTGCATGGAACACTCCTTTCAGCCTACGGCTCACCATACTTTTGGCTGTACCTGGAGGACCAAGTAAAAATATGTTCTCGCCGGCTATGGCGCATAACAGTGCCATAGCTGCCATCTGTTCTTTCTCATAAATGCTCTCTGACATCCACTTGATTAGGTGACGAACATGGTCAGCTACTGTCGGGAAAAGAGTATTGGAATGTTGATTATACTGCATATTGGAGCCGAGATTGAATGTAACTAATTATTGAAAATTAAATGTTCTGCAAAGATTGGCGAAGTGTGTGCAAAATATTGACATAGATCTATTAATTTTTTATAAATTAAGATGGGTTTTTAATATTTGAAATAGGGATAATTACAGGATAACAGAGATCGATAATATTATACGCTATAATATCGCCACTATATTTGTTATCAACGACTTTGTCATTTTTGCAAAGGAGTAATTTATACTGCGATATATCGATGCCCTTTTGTCGTAATAGTTCTCTAATCACAGAGATCTCTTTTGCGTAGCTATCGTATGATTTTAAGATAATAATCTTTGATTTGTGCCATATTCGACCACTATACGAGATATTCAAATGTGATCTTAACGTTGCGTTATTAGCGCAATCAGTATCATTTTTTATAGCGAACTTCAATGCCTGACAAATCATAGCATTGTGCGATGCGCCATGCTCACCGACACAGAACGTAGTTATCTTACTTTTATTAGGTAACTGTATGGATATCAATCCAAATGGCATCGCGTCAAAGTCTTCAAAATCTAATTCAATGACTGGTTTAATGCTGTCAATCGATTTTTTGCCCGACATAATTCCTGCCAGTTCGTTAGAATCGTATATAACGCAATGATTCGGAGTTAAAACACCGAATCCTAGATGTTCTGAATAGAGTTTACCGTTTGACATCAGTTTAATTATAACAGATACTATTTAGGTGGTTCTTATTTATCTGATCAGTCGACGGTAGCGATATTTAAGGCGACGATAGGTGGAGTCATTGCGACCTTTGATCATGCATATATAGTTGATTTTGCCGTTAATGACTTCGCCCAAATCAGTATAAACGTCTCCACAGAAGTCACGGGTGTAGATGGTCTGTGCTTCCTCAAATCCGCGTTGTTCCCACAAGTGGAGTAGTGTACGCAACTGCTTAACGTATTTTCGTGACACATTGACTTTCTCGCCTACAGTAAGCCCTGTCACTTCGCGCCGTCCGGATAGAGTTTGTATTACCGTTTTCTTTGTGTTGACAGTTAGGCCGCAATCTTCTATTATCGATAGTATCGCATCAGATTGTATCGGCCTTTTGGGATTGTATGCTTCAGGGTGACTGAATGTGATGTCATCAGCATAACGGGTGTAACGATAGCCGTTTTTTTTAGCGAATCCAATCATACGCCTGTCAAGCGTTTTTAATACTAAGTTTGAGATGACAGGCGAAGTTGGCGCTCCTTGTGGCAACACTTCCTCGCCGTCGTCGGTACGTGGTGCGGTGACGAGTGTGCCAATCAGGTTTATGACTTCAGGTGCCGGATTAAGTGGTTTGAGTTCATCCCAAAGTGTGCGCCACACCATTACTTTGGTTATGCTTGGAAAAAAGTCTTTGAGATCGCAGTTAAATATCACGCTGCTGCCAATATGCGCTTCGGCGTTGGTGCGTATTGAACGTCCCGGAACAAATCCCATTGCAGCCGGTGACACTTCGCAAATCGCCTGCAGCATTAGATTGAGTGCCTGCTGAATCTGTTTGAGCTTCTCAATAGGTGCCGATATTCGTCTTACACCGCCCGACTTTTTCGGTACATCAAATTCGATATAGGCTTCCGCTCTTGCCGACTTACTCATAAAGTGGCGCAGTTGGTTTCCTGTAATACCGCCGAATCCCCAGAATCCGAGTATTGCACCACACATTCCAAGTGCTTCCACAAACTTGCACGGCTCGTCAAGTGTCAGTTCTGTAAGATATGGCTTTATGAGATCGATTTTAGTCATTCGGTTTCGGTTTAAAAAAAGAAAGTATCGGTCACCCTTCGATGAAAGACTGCGGAATTGTGCGCGACATCCGTGAAGGCTGTGCCACAGCATAAGTGTGAGCCGTAGGCGTAGCTTATGTTAAGCACAGCCGAACGGTGGAGCGTGCAAGGCCGCGGCCGCCGTAGTAAACTTTGGTGAGTGTTGAACGGAGGGCTCTTATAATGCCCTCGCTTACAATCAACATATCTGCCGGATTCAGCAGACAAACGCAAATTGCTACATGACGAGCAAACGCATTGGCAAGGACGTGGCCGATACTTTCAATGTTCTCTTTTATAGTTTTAGGTCAATTGGGAAAACTATGTTTCCTCGCGTTTGAAGCAGATTGAAGTTGCCTCGGTTGGTGTCGTTCCATCGTTGGAAGGTGACGGCGTATTGCTTCCGCCTATACTTATATGCGAATCGCATCGTGTGGAGCGACCCACTCTGCGCGGGGCATTGGGCTAGTATCACTGCTTCGGAAAGCGCGGCTTGCAGCCGGTTTCGGGCCACTAACCGCATCGGATTTGCCTTCACACCGATTGGCTGCTCTGACAATATCAGTCCGCCATTCCGAAGGATCTCAGCCTGCAGGGCTTCGCTCTCATGGGGATGGATTCGGTCAAGTCCTGTGGCCACAACTGCGATTGTTCCTGTTCCGGTATCAAGAGCTGCTCGGTGAGCGGCCGTGTCGCATCCCAGGGCGAGTCCGCTGACAATCACATATCCGCGGCGGGCATAATCTTCCGCCACTTTATAAGCCGCGTTGAGTCCCACGGCATCAGCCGAGCGCGCGCCTATCACAGCAACAGCTTTTTACTGTTTTAGAAGCTCCTGATTGCCAAGACAGTGAATCACAGCCGGGCAGTCCATCCCGATAGCTTTCAGGCGGTTAGGAAAGTCGTCATCCTGACATGAGTATGACACTATGCCATGCTTCTCTTGCCTGTCAAGAATGGAGTTGGCGCGGTCAATCAATTCGGCGTATTTCTCCTCATTATCGGCATACAGGTGATCAAACGCTCGCAGGTCGGAGCGCATTATCTCAGGGGTAGACATCCCTGCCATCTGCAGGCACATCACTTCATCTATATTTAGTCTGTCTTTTTGGTTCATTTTGCTAATATTGCTGTGATTCTAACCGTGCCAAGCGGTATATCTTCATTGTATTGATACGCCCATAGTGCAACATTTTCGTAGTTTACAATCTTATCTATTTCCGATAATTTTACTTTATGAAAGTCAGGGTTGGTAGTAACGATTATCGCCACTTTTGAGTATTTTTTGATATCGTATGCTTTATGAAAGCTGTCTCCGACATCTTGAATCGGAGAATTGATGTCTGATGATGATATTTCAAATATTTGAACATCGTCTGTATCAGTAAGAAACCATTCCAGATCAGAGCGTGTGACTGATACAGGTCCGAAATCTTTTAAAATCTGCATTACTTTCCCTGCATCATCGCCAAAGTATGACAGCAGCTTTTTGAGATCACGATCAATATATATTTCCATAATGTCATTCCAGTCTGTGATATTCAGTTTAGGAATCTTCGCCTTAACACGGTGGATAAGGCCATTATTCTGTATATTCTCATTAATAGAGTTTTTGAATGAGTTATTATTCTCCATAATCATAATTTTTCAACACTGCCATTCATATAGCTCTTTACTTCAGTAAACGCATGAGGGTGATCAACTTGTCAATCCGGATGTCGAACCTGGAATAGGGTATAATTGCATCACCATCATGAAGATACGCTGTCAACGATATACCCAATTACCTTTTAAGTCCGGTCGCTCGGTAAACGATAGCCTGGAAGCCCTCAAAGGTCAGATCGCTGTGTAGTGGATGTCTATTCATAATCTTATTGATTTAGTGTTGTCAAAGTTAGGTTAAGTGTGAGAAACATTTTAAGTCCGTTTCGTCCTTTTTAATTATATATAAATTCTGATATGACTCTCGAAACCCTGTGGTTTTATATGCATAAGGTTATCAATACTAAAATTATAGTGTTTCAGATTTCATTCAATTATGTGATTTCTCAAGTTAAGGCCACTGTTTTTGGTGGCGCAATTGAAGCCGAGATTTATGCCGTCGTGGAACACTTCAGTCATGAGCCGATATTAAGTAAAAGCATTGTTTCTCATAATCCGAATATGACTGAAAGAATTCCGTAAATTATAATCCAGATCAGATAAAGTGCGAGTAGCACAACAATAATAGCAAGAGGTATGCAAAGTAATAACCAAAACATAATAGTATATATAGATTTTATTTATAAAATTGATTACGTTTGACTCAATCCGATAGGTTGTAGTTGTAATCTGGTATTGGAATATCAAGTGGCCCCACTCATTATTCCGTTTCATGTCGACAAAGTTACCCAATAACTCTCATGAATTCTCAGTCCATTTTGTCCATTTAATCGAGTCAAATTTATGTAATCATTAAATGGTAATTATATCCTGTATATCCTGTTGGTTATTGGTTTAATTTAACGGACAAAGTGGATTAACTTTAGATCATTAATTCTTTATAGTTTTGCAACTAAAATATTATTGGATATATATAAAGAATCCAATAGTGATTTAGTAAAGCAATTTTTTATAGATTGTGATTCAGCGAATTTGTTGAAATAACAATATAATATGCGATGAGACAAAATATAGTTGTATTTACGGGGGCCGGCATCAGTAAGGAGAGTGGGCTAAGTACTTTCCGGGATGGTGATGGCATCTGGAGTCGTTATGATCCGGATACTGTGGCCACTCCCCAGGGCTTTGAGGCAAATACAGTTGTTGCTTTAGAGTTCTACAATGAATTACGCGCGACGGTTGCCCAAGCTCAGCCCAATCATGCTCACATACTGTTAGCAACCCTTGAGAATGAACACAATGTCACCATCATTACTCAGAATGTTGATGATTTACATGAACGTGCAGGTAGTAGTCGAGTTATCCATTTGCATGGTGAATTACGGAAAGTAACTTCGTCAAGAAACAGATTATGTGAGCGGTGCATTAGAGAAATGGATCTCCTTGCTCCAATAAGATTGGGGGATACAGCTGCTGACGGTTCACAACTTCGGCCTCATGTGGTGATGTTTGGAGAGTATCTCACAGAGATGTCGGAAGCCATAAAATTAGTGAAACGAGCAGACATCTTCCTGGTTATCGGAACATCATTAAAAGTATTTCCGGCCAATCAACTTATTGACTATGCACATACGGAAATACCACGTTTCATTATCGATCCTAATGATATTGAAAGACTGCCCGCAGGCTTCATGCACATCAAGCAATCGGCAACGATTGGCATAGACAAATTTATCGAACATCTAAAACAATTGGACTGAGATTGGAGGATATTGATATGAAAAATAGGAACATAAAGTTTGATGAGTGTTTTCTAACAGATGAGGAGTCAAATGTCTTTAGTAGGATGAACGAGTCTTTACGTTATGATGATGACTTATCAGAGAGTATTGGTATTAGTGTCGAGGATGCCCGGAAAATACTGATAAGACGACTGGAAATAATAGTAGCACGAAATAAAAGATAAACAATTAAACAAAAATATTTCAGATTATGAATGGTTTAACTATTGATGAAGCGTTTGAAAGACTTTTTCCTTCAATGCATTGGAGCGATGAAGAGATTGCTAATTACGCATATAGTAACTCCTGTTCGAATGAAAGCCAAGATAATCAAGATAATCAAGATAATATGGTGACTATCGACACTGCGCTATCTGTTGAAGAATATATGAGGAGGGAGAATTATATCGAGCTACGAGAGTTTACTCAATATGCAAAAAATAGATTATGTAAGAACCGATAGATGATGAGTAAATTAGAATTCTATAGGCGTAAACTTGATGTGTTTGAACGATTAATGCGCTCTTGTGTGGCATATAGAACTGAATTCAACCTCAGATATTATGATAGTAAAATTACTGCTTAATTAATTGAAAATAAATCTATGATTTTAATTACTTCACAAAAGAAAAACTCTCTGAGATTGCTGCGAATAATAAACGCTCGGTTCATGATAGCAGTAGTGCTACTTCACCACAATACTCAAAGAGTCCTACAAAATTACGATGAATTTATAACTTAATCTCAGTCCACTTAGTCCGTTAGCTATTGCCAGTAGCCAACTCGTATATCGTTACCAAATTTATTTATCCTTTGAAATGAACCCCAATAGATATACACTAACAGGAGTTCATTATCGAGAATGGTTAAAATATTCAGTTGATGAATGTTCTGAGTTTATTCACATTTGGGCAAATATAAAAACATGGTTAAATGTTGATATTTGTTTAGATGATGATGCATATTACAAAATGAATGAGCATCCTCTATGGATATATTTTAGAAATGGATATGATGAGGGTGCTGAATGGATTCCATTAATTGTAACTAAAAATATTTGTTATATCCCATTGTTAAATTGTGCTTTAAATATTACATTTTCTGACTATGATAAAGTGTGTGATTTTTGTAAAATGTTTTATGGTTTTATAAAACAATTAGCTGATAGTATAATATCTTATTCTGATTTTACAAGTGCTGTATATAATCATATGTCAATTCTTACAGAATCTAATAATACTGTCTAACTAATAATTATACATAAATATTATTTAACCAGATAATGGGAAATAGAGGATACTCAATATATTATAAATTGATCAAGCTCATTATGTACATCTGGAACAGCGAAAAATATAAAACAGAAGGCGACAGCCGGTGGAACAAATTTCCGTAG
>CAZHHF010000005.1:0-28427 GCA_964531905.1 uncultured Bacteroides sp. | reverse complement strand
AGTGAAATGAAAAATTTTATTTCGAAAGGGAGCCGCTTTCATCTCGGCACTGTAAATGAGATAGATACCGTGGCAAAATGTGTCACTACGCAATACGAGAAGATAAATTACGATAAGCTTATCATTGCTGCCGGAACAACTAATAATTTCTTCGGTATCGACGGACTTGCTGAACGGGTCCATACCCTTAAGTCCACATCGGAAGCGATAGCATTGAGAAACGATATACTGGAGCGACTCGAACAAGCCTCGATTGAGAAAGACCGTGAACGTCAACGCGAAATGCTACGTTTCGTAGTTGTAGGCGCCGGTCCGACCGGAGTTGAAATCGCGGGTGCGCTCGCAGAAACGAGAAATTATATTATTCCACGTGAATACCCTTCAATAAACCGCGACGACATGTCGATCACCATTGTGGAAGGAAGTGATAAAGTTCTCGGCACAATGAGCGGCAAATCCTCTGATGACGCCCATAAGGTACTTGAAAATATGGGTATAGAATTCATGTTCAACAGTGTTGTAAAGGAATATAACGGCCGTGAGATCATGTGCGAGAACAACACTGTAATCCCTGCATCGATGGTAATATGGACAGCAGGAGTCACTACTGTTCCTTTCTCGTTCAAAGGTAATAATATAAATTACGGACTGGGCCACAGAATTATCGTAGACAGCTATAATAAAGTTGAAAACATTGACGATCTTTATGCCGTAGGTGATATATGTATTGCTGCCGGAACCGATCCAGCATTTCCTAACGGACATCCACAGCTGGCGCAAGTAGCTATCCAGCAGGCACGCAATCTCGCCCGCAACCTTAACAATCAGTCAAGAGAAATTCCGTTTTATTACAATGATAAGGGTTCAATGGCCACAATAGGACGTAATAAAGCAGTTGTCGATCTACCGCATGCCCATTATCAGGGATTATTCGCATGGTTCACCTGGATGTTCATCCATCTGATATCAATATTCGGCGTCAGAAATAAACTATCTGTATTCATCAACTGGATATGGGCTTATTTTACTTTCGGATCAGGATTGAGGTTACTTTTCAAAGAACCCGTGAAAGGCAAACATTCTTAAAATATATAGTTAAATATTAAATTTTGTAAATCACACATTCTTTTTTAACTCATTTTACTTATCTTTGTGAATCAATGTTCTTTACCGACATTAATCACGATAATAAAATGAAAAAGGGAATCGTATCATTAATCCTCGCCTCTGCATTAGGCTATACAATCAGCGCGAATACAGCTGATTACGACAAGCTTAGTCAGATTGTTGCCTCGACGGCTCCAGCACACACGTCGGTAGGCAAAGTGAGAGTCGACAGTGTCAATATCAACGACCGAAAAAAAGTAATAACCGTTTTCTGCAACGAGACGACCTCATATCTGCCGTTCGATAAACAGACAGTAAATAAACTTAAAGAAGTACTTAAATCGCAGTTCTCGCCCGACTATAAAAAGTATAGAATTGAAATCGTAACCAATAACTATACACTCGATCAGTTAGCGGCAGGCGCACCGAAGAAAAACTCAGGTCCTACTGAAAAAGGATCTTTCGTAAGTTTTGACGATAAATTTATAAATACTCCCCCAACCCACGGACTTAAAGATAAGAATATCGCTGTATGGCAAAGCCACGGCTGGTATTTTGAAAAGAAGCTTAACAGATGGGAATGGCAGCGCGCACGAATAATGCAGACTGTGGAAGATCTTTATACTCAAAGCTACGTTGTTCCCTACCTGATGCCGATGCTCGAAAACGCCGGTGCCTATGTGCTATGTCCTCGCGAACGCGACATAAACGATATCGAAATAATCATCGATAATGACGGTAACCTCGCTGCTGACGGATATACAGAAACAGTTGCAACCGACTGGGAATCGTTATCGCCAGGATTCAGCCATATCAAGACACATTATACGGATGACGAGCAGTCAAATCCGTTTATGCTCGGAACATCAAGAATCGCCCAGGTAAAGAAATCGCCTACAGCCACATGGAATGCTGAAATTCCGGTAGAACGTGAATATGCAATCTATGTGTCATATCCTTCACTTCCCAACAGTACTGACAAGGCTATCTATACAATTAACGCCGCCGATGGGAAACATACTGTGACAGTAAATCAGAAGATGGGTGGAGGAACATGGATTTATATCGGCAAATATCCCCTGAAAAAAGGGATGGCCGACAAACCGATCGTAGAACTCTCAGCTTCGGGTAAAAAGAATCAGGTTGTGGGAGCCGATGCCGTCAAGATCGGAGGAGGTAAAGGAAACATCGCCCGTAAAGCCATACTCACTGATGAGAACGGCAACCAAGTCACTGAATATATTGTCAGCGGATATCCGCGCTTCACTGAAGGCGCACGTTACTGGCTACAGTGGGCCGGGATGCCCGACTCAATATATAACCCCAGCAACGGTGAAAACGATTACAACGATGATTACCGCAGTCGCGCATTATGGGTAAATTACATGACCGGAGGATCATCAATGCTTCCAAAATCCAAAGGACTCAATATTCCGATCGACCTATCGTTTGCGTTCCATTCCGATGCCGGAACCACCTACAACGACTCGACCATCGGAACACTCGGCATTTATTCCACCGATGATAACAAAGCGGCAGGGAACGGCTCATCGCGTCTGGCGAACCGAGATCTCACCGATATGGTTATAACTCAGATAGTCAATGATGTGAGAAGCAATCACGATCCGAACTGGACCCGCCGTGGGCTATGGGATAAGAAATATTATGAAGCACGTGTTCCACAGGTTCCGGCCATGTTGCTCGAATTACTTTCACATCAGAATTTCGCGGATATGAAATACGGTCTTGACCCGACATTCCGTTTTGATGTGAGTCGTGCAATATATAAAGGAATGTTGAAATTCATCGCAGCCCGCGACGGAGTAGATTACGTTGTTCAACCTTTACCAGTCAACTCATTTGCAATCACTCCTAAAGAGGGAAACGTTTACCGCCTTTCGTGGAAAGAGACCATTGATTCACTCGAAGCAACCGCAACTCCGACATATTATATCATAGAACACCGCACTGACAACGGCGCATTTATCCGCGAAACCGTCACAGATGCTCCTGAGTTTGAATTCAAGGCCACCGACGATGCAATTCACTCCTTCCGCATAATTGCCGGAAATGATGGAGGTATCAGTTTCCCATCGGAAATTCTTGCACTTTGCCACAAGCCAGGCAAGCAACCGATCAATATTGTCAACGGATTCACCAGGATATCGGGTCCCGACACCTTCGATGCCGGTGGCATAGCAGGATTCTACGATATGCGCGATCATGGTGTTCCGTACATGAATGACATCAGTTTCATCGGTTCACAGTTTGAGTTCCGACGCGATATTCCGTGGATGGATGATGATGCCGCCGGATTCGGAGCCAGTCGTGCGAACTACGAAGATAAAGTTATTGCCGGAAATATATTTGACTATACCTATCTCCACGGACTTGCCATTAAGAACGCCGGTCACGGCTTCGTATCGTCGAGCGTAAGTGCATACGCCGAATCAGAGACGGAATCCAATCCTATGCCACTTGATCTAATCTTAGGTAAACAGAAAGAAATAAACGTTGGAACAGCCGCATACGGAACCAAATACAAAACTTTCCCTGCACAGCTCCGCCAAAAGATCGAGAACCACTGTAATGCCGGAGGTGATGTATTGGTAACAGGTTCATACATCGCAACCGATCTATGGGACAATCCTTACAGCGACTCAATAACTGCTGCCGCCGATCAGAAATTCGCAACCGAAGTTCTCGGCTACCACTGGCGCGTAGGTCAGGCATCGGTCGAAGGGAATGCATACGAAGTTGTTTCTCCTTTCAAAGCTTTCAATAACGGATCGTTCGATTTCTATACTACTCTTAACGCTGACAGCTATGCAGTAGAGTCACCCGACTCATTCTATGCCTCAAATGAATTCGGCGCCACCATCATGCGCTACGGAGAAAACAATCTCGTGGCTGCAACAGCAATGGCACGCCCAGAATACCGCACAGTAATCATCGGATTCCCATTTGAATCCATTATTGATGAAGCCGGCAGAAATATGCTAATGAAACAAATTTTACAATTCTTCGACAACAATAAAAAATAATAACGCTATATGACAACTAAATTTGACTGTTTTCTACCGTATGCCGATGTGCAGCAGGTTGAAACAACGATTAAATCGCTACGCGAAACGGATAGAATAAACCATATATTTCTACTCTCGACAAATACAGAAGCTACCGCGATAGATGGATGTACCGTCATCACTGTTGACACGCTCAACAGTTCGGCTACAATGAAAAAAATAGCAGAAGCAGCATCTGCCGAATATATTTTGCTGTACACTAAGTACAATACTCTTTCGATGGGTTATCTCGCACTAAACCGAATAGCCCGTATCGCTTCTGATTCAAAGGCAGGAATGGTATATGCCGACAGTTATTCCGTTGTAAACGGCAAACGCACCAATTCTCCGGTGATCGACTATCAGTTCGGCGCACTCCGTGATGACTTCAACTTCGGTTCGGTACTCGTTTTCCTTACATCGGTATTCAAAGAAGCTGCTACCGGAATCACAGAAGACTATACTGCAGCCGGACTATACGACATAAGGCTCAAGATTTCGAGAATCGCGCCTATCGTACACATCAATGAATATCTTTACAGTGATATCGAATTAGATAACCGAAAGAGCGGTGAGAAGATATTCGATTATGTCGACCCTAAAAACCGCGGTGTTCAGATTGAGATGGAAAAAGCATGTACCGATCATCTCAAACAGATAAACGGATATCTAAAACCTGAATTCGAGAAAATAGAATTCAACAAAGGGAACTTCAAAAATGAAGCCTCGGTAATCATCCCGGTCAGAAACCGTGTACGCACAATCCGCGACGCGATCAAAAGCGTATTATCGCAAAAAACCGATTTTCCGTTCAATCTTATCATCGTCGATAATCTTTCTACTGACGGAACAAGTGAAGCGATCAAGGAATTTGCCGATGATCCAAGACTTATCCATATTATTCCGGAACGCGACGACTTAGGTATAGGCGGTTGTTGGAATCTCGGCGTAAACCATCCTGAATGTGGCAAATTCGCCGTCCAACTTGACAGCGATGATGTATATAAAGATGAGAATACACTCGCAAAGATGGTAAAAGCATTCTATGATCAGAACTGCGCAATGGTTGTAGGAACCTATATGCTCACCGACATCGACATGAACATGATCCCCCCGGGCGTAATCGATCACAAGGAATGGACTCCAGAAAACGGACGAAACAATGCACTACGCATCAATGGTCTTGGCGCTCCGCGTGCATTCTATACTCCGGTTCTCCGCGAAATCACTGTTCCCAACACATCATACGGGGAGGATTACGCACTCGGACTCGCGTTCTCGCGCCGTTATCAGATCGGCCGCGTATATGACGTGGTGTATCTTTGCCGACGTTGGGAGGACAACTCCGATGCGGCTCTCGACATCAATAAAATGAACGCTAATAATCTCTATAAAGACAGAATCAGGACCTGGGAACTTCAGGCTCGTATCGAAATGAATGAGAACAATGACAAATAAAGATATCGAGCAGTTCATCTCGCAGCAGATCGAGGAATGGCCGCAGGCCCGCGATAATTTCGCCGCACTTTCCAATGTAAAAGTAAAACAACTCGATGTAGACGGAACTAAAATCAAGGTTCAGTTCAATCCGGCGAGAATCGTATCATCGGCAGCTAAAGTCGACCAGAAATCAGTGCAGGAAAGAAAATGCTTCCTATGTGCTGCGAATCGCTCCGATGCTCAAAAAGCAATAGAATGGGGTGGACATTATGAAATACTTGTGAACCCGTTTCCTATATTTCCACGTCATCTCACAATTCCCGACAAATCTCACACAGCACAGTCTATCAGCGGGCGTATAGCCGACATGGTTGCACTGGCTGCTGATCTAAAGGGTTATACCGTGTTCTATAACGGTCCAAGATGCGGGGCATCGGCACCCGACCACATGCATTTTCAGGCCGGGAACAGCGATTTCCTGACCTTAGAAGAGAATCTTTCTAAGGCCGATCTTCAGCCACTCGTTGTGGCTCCCGACGGAGAGGCGGTTCTCTCACTCGCTACCGGTATACTGCCGGCAATGTTCGTGATCGACACTACCGACGCGCATACTGCACAGGAGATGTTCGACCGTCTCTGCTCGGCTCTCCCTGTAGCAGAAGGTGATACAGAACCGATGATGAACATTCTATGCTATGTAACTGACGAAGGCGATGCCCGCATAGTTGTGATCCCGCGTAAACGTCATCGCCCATCATTCTACGGAACTGAAGGTGATAATGCGATTCTGCTTAGTCCGGCTGCGGTAGATATGGGAGGCGTTTTCATCACTCCTCGTGAAATAGACTTCAACCGGCTCGATTCTTCTCTGGTAGCGACTGTCTTCGACGAGGTATGTCTCAACGAACAGGATATTAACGAAATAATCGATCGATTATGAGCCAGCCAGTCGTTAACGTAGGAATAATGTCGGTTCCCGAGCTTCAGTTCATTCTCAACGGAAGTTATACAATAAACGGAGCAAAAGTATCAGGCAATCAGACTGCTGTAATGGCCGACGGTATGATAGAATGGCTCGGAGACCGTTACAATGAACTTATCTTCGAACCGGCATCGGACAACTGTAACTTCACTCTCGCCGATGTGACCATCGGAGTGAACTTTCATTGGGAACGTAAAGAGAACCAGCAGTTTGCCGGCGCGTTAAAACTTATTATAGAAAACGATAAGATAACGGCAGTGAATATAATAGGTGTGGAAGATTATCTTCTCAGTGTTATTTCATCGGAAATGAGTGCAACAGCATCGCTTGAACTGCTCAAAGCCCATGCCGTAATCTCACGCAGCTGG
Organism: uncultured Bacteroides sp.; assembly: GCA_964531905.1. GTDB lineage: Bacteria > Bacteroidota > Bacteroidia > Bacteroidales > Muribaculaceae > CAJUPY01. The sequence continues at coordinate 21,465 of CAZHHF010000005.1, read as the reverse complement.
CTACTCGCTCAGATTGAAAAAAACAAGCAGATAGCCCAACAGCAGGAAACCTACTGCGCATGCATCGATAATGGCGATGAACTTATAAAATGGTATGACCGCGAAGATCATGTGAACTTCGATGTGTGTGCCGATGACCATTGCCAACGCTATCAGGGGATCACACGACAGACAACTGCAAAAGTGGCACAAGCGATCGAGGCGACCCGCGGTGAGGTGCTGTTCAATGACGACAGACTATGCGATGCCCGTTTCTCCAAGAGTTGCGGAGGGGTGTTTGAAATGTTTGAGAACTGTTGGGAACCGGTACATCACTCCTATCTCATTGCACAACGTGACGCAGTAGATGAACATAACTTTCCAGATCTAACAATCGAAGAAAACGCACGTGAATGGATAATGTCGCGTCCATCGGCTTTCTGCGGCACGACCGACAAGCGTATTCTTTCACAAGTACTTAACAATTATGACCAGGAAACGAGCGATTTCTACCGATGGAAAGTGGAATATACCAGAAAGGAACTCGCAGAGCTGATCATGCGACGCACCGGTCTCGATTTCGGAGATATTATCGACCTTATACCTCTACAGCGCGGTACCTCCGGTAGAATATGCCGACTGAAAATTGTGGGTACACATCTAACTAAAATCATCGGGAAAGAACTCGAAATACGTCGCAGTCTCTCCGAATCACACCTTTACAGTTCGGCATTCGTTCCTGTAAAAGGTGAATCAGATACCGACGGAATACCATCGACATGGACGCTTCACGGTGCCGGTTGGGGCCACGGTGTAGGACTCTGTCAGATAGGTGCGGCAGTGATGGGCGACCTCGGCTACACATACCAATCTATTCTTCTCCATTACTTTATAGGCGCAGAACTACGCCGACTCTATTAACAATCAGATTAAACCATCATGAAAAATTCGCAAACCGGAAAACGCTCACCGTGGTCGTGGATTCCTACTCTTTATTTTGCTCAGGGTCTCCCCTACGTGGCCGTTATGACTATTTCGGTCATAATGTACAAACGTCTCGGAATTTCAAATACCGACATCGCTCTATATACCGGATGGCTCTACTTGCCGTGGGTCATCAAACCGTTCTGGAGTCCGTTTGTCGATATTATCAAGACAAAACGCTGGTGGACACTCACTATGCAGTGGATTCTCGCTATCGCCCTTGCCGGTATTGCATTTTTCATTCCGGCGCCGTTCTTCTTCCAGATGACACTGGCTGTGTTCTGGATCGTTGGATTCACATCGGCAACCCATGACATAGCTGCCGACGGATACTATATGCTCGCATTAACCGAACATGAACAATCGTTATACGTCGGAATCCGTTCTACATTCTACCGTGTAGCCACTGTTGCAGGACAAGGACTTCTCGTCATAATCGCCGGACTTATAGAGACCGGTACCGGCCTCGAACCTATCAGTCTGAAAGTGGTCGCTGATCCGGCCGTCACAGGAACTGAAATGGCAATACCTGAATTCGCTTCAACTACAGCGGTTAGCACAACCGAACCTATCACATTCATAACATCTACCGAAGAACTGACAGTACCGGTAACAACCTCAGACGAAATCGTTGATTTCAACTCATTCGCTCAAGCGATGTCAGATTCCGTCAATAACATGAATGTGCGTAACGGACATGTTCAAGCACCCATGATCTATCGAAACGGTCAAGAAACCGCAACTACAGTTAAAGCTGAAGAAGGAGCATTTACCGCATGGGTACGCAAAATGTTTGGTGAAAACCGTGAATTATCATCGGATGGGAAAAGCAATAATATCGGCATCGCAGCAGTAAAACTCAACCGCGCGCCTGATGCCGGTGAAACAATCATTCTCAACGTCACCTATAAGAATGGAGACCAGAGCATACGTCTGGAACAAAACCGTCTATCAACACGCTTTGAATTTGACGAGACAAACTGGGATAAACCGGCGTATCTCTTCTTTGAAGTAGACCATAAACTGACCACACGTTCATTCGCTACGTTTGAAGGTGCATCGGGCAACATACCGTTTGCATGGATGGTTGTGTTCATCTCACTTTCAGCATTCTTCTTCGCTGTTGCAGCTTACCACAGCTGGGTTCTCCCCTATCCTAACAGCGACAGCAACGGCAAAACAGCCAATACCCCGGCATCCATTATCCGTGAATTCATTGAAACGTTCAAATCGTTTTTCAAAAAAGATCAGATATGGGTTGCAATTGCATTCATGCTTCTCTACCGCCTTCCTGAAGCACAGCTCGTAAAACTCATCAACCCGTTCCTGCTCGACCCGGCCGATAAAGGCGGACTCGGCCTCACAACAGGTGAAGTAGGTATAGTTTACGGAACTGTCGGTATCATCGGTCTTACGATAGGTGGAATCGTTGGTGGTCTGATGGCGGCGCGCGGAGGTCTTAAGAAATGGCTCTGGCCAATGGCATGGAGCATGTCATTGACCTGTCTTACTTTCGTTTACCTAAGCTATGCATCGTCACCGTCGCTTCTGACTATCAATATGTGCGTATTCATAGAGCAATTCGGCTATGGATTTGGCTTTACAGCCTATATGTTATATCTGATCTACTTCTCGGAAGGTAAACATAAAACAGCACATTACGCTATCTGTACCGGTTTCATGGCATTAGGAATGATGATTCCAGGAATGGCCGCCGGATGGCTCCAAGAAACAATAGGTTACCGCCACTTCTTCGTGTGGACAATGATATGTTGCGCAGCAACAATCGGTGTATGCGCATTTTTAAAAATCGACCCTAAATTCGGACAAAAAAAGGATTAAAACAATGAAACGTATATTCATTTCCATTTTCATAGCTGCAACTGCTTTAGCGGCATCATCGCAAGTAAAACCAGGAATAGAAGTGCTTCGCGACAATAATTTCCAGCAACTCCAGGGAAAACGTGTAGGCCTGATCACTAATCCGAGCGGAGTCGACAACAATCTGAAATCGACTATCGACATACTTCACGAGGCGCCGGGAGTTACACTGACCGCACTTTTCTCGCCGGAACATGGTGTGAGAGGCGATGTCCACGCAGGAGACCTTGTAGATAACATGACCGATCAGAAAACGGGTGTACCTGTCTACTCAATTTTCGGCAAAAATAAGAAACCGACACCAGAGATGCTTAAAGATGTTGACGTTCTTGTCTACGATATACAAGATAACGGATGCCGATCTTTCACTTTCATCTCCACAATGGGACTGGCGATGGATGCCTGCGCAGAACTCGATAAAGAATTCATGGTTCTCGACCGTCCTAATCCTGTAGGCGGAAACAAAGTCGAAGGTAACGTAGTGGAAGACTCATGTTACTCATTCGTCAGCCAGTTTTCTATCCCATACCTCTATGGACTCACTCCAGGAGAACTCGCAAAATTCCTCAATGAAGAGAATCTGCTTCAGGGAGGAAATAAAACCAGTCTGACAGTGATACCGATGGATGGATGGAAACGTGACATGGACTTCAGAGAGACAGGGATGCCGTGGGTACTTCCTTCACCTCACATTCCTAATCCGGAGGCATCGCTCTACTATCCAATGACCGGTATTCTGGGTGAACTTTACTGTATGTCGATCGGTGTAGGTTATACTCTTCCTTTCAAACTCGTATGTGCCGACTGGATAGACGCAGTTGAATTTACCGAGGCGATGAATAATCTGAATCTTCCAGGACTGAAATTCCGCCCGATCCATATCAAACCGTTCTATGCCACCGGTAAGGGTGAGAATCTTCAGGGAGTGGAGATCTATGTCACCGACAAAGAAACAGCACCGCTGTCACTGACCAATTTCTATGTTATTCAAGAACTCGCACGTCTGTATCCCGATAAAAAAGCATTTGACATAGGCGATAAATCGCGCTATTCAATGTTTGACAAAGTTGTCGGCAGTAAAGAAATCAGAAAACGTTTCTGTGCCAATTACCAGGTCGATGACATAAAGGATTACTGGAATAAGGATGTCGAAAGCTTTAAAACGCAGAAAGCAAAATATCACCTCTACGAATAATGAACGAGCTATATGATAAATTTGTAGAGCGTATTTCACACATTATACCGAAATCACGTATCTACACGGATGATTTACGACGTATCGCATACGGAGCCGATGCGGGATTCTATCACCTTACGCCGAAGGTGGTGATAAGATCGGCCAATGAAGAGGAAATCGTCGCAATCATGAAAACCGCATCGGAAATGAATATTCCGGTTACATTCCGTGCGGCAGGAACGAGTCTGTCGGGACAATCGGTCAGTGACTCGGTTCTCGTTGTGGCAGGAAAAAACTGGGAGAACTACTCGATCTCAGATGACCACGCAACAATATCACTTCAACCAGGAATCATCGGGAATCGTGTAAATCAGATTCTAAAACCATACGGACTGATGTTCTCACCCGACCCGGCATCTAAAAACTCCGCAATGGTAGGAGGTATAGTGATGAACAATGCGTCGGGTATGAACTGTGGAACCCATGCCAATAGTGATAAAATATTAAAATCGGTAAAAATAGTTCTTGCCGACGGAACCAAACTCGATACCGCGAGTCAAGAATCGAGAAAAACTTTTGCCGCTGTCCGACCAGATATCATCAAAGGTATTGAAAAACTACGCGACGAGATAAACTCCGACAGTGAACTCGTTGAACGAATACGCTACAAATATTCGATAAAAAACGTTACCGGTCTCAATCTGCTTCCTTTTGTAACCTATACTGATCCTTTCGATATCATTGCACACAGCATGGTCGGAAGCGAAGGAACTTTGGCATTCTTAAGCGAAGTTACAGTTTCAACCGCTCACTTATACCCATGCTCAGCAAGCGCACTGCTCTATTTCAGTGACATCAGGGAAGCATGCGAAGCTGTTCTCGCCCTTAAAAACACACCCGTATTCAGCGCCGAGTTATTCGACAAGAAATCACTTGAATCAGTCAACGATACCACAGGTGAGAATCTTACCGCTCTGTTAACTGAAACAAAAGCAGATTCACCCGAAGAGTTAAAAAAGAATATCGATATTATTCTCGAAGCTCTTAAACCGTTTAAACTTTTCAAAGAAGCCGAATTTACCGATGATCCAGCTATATATTCAGAATACTGGAACAAACGTTCCGGTATTTTCCCGAGCGTTGGAGGCACACGTAAACTCGGAACCACTGTTCTCATTGAAGATATCGCTTTTCACATAAATGATTTGCCCGATGCGACTGTTGATCTGATAAAACTACTTGAAGAGAACGGATATGACGATGCATGCATCTATGGGCATGTACTCGAAGGAAACTATCACTTCATTATCGCTCAATCGTTTGACACTCCTGAGGAAATAGAACGTTACCGTCGCCTGATGGTAGCAGTAGAGGAACTTGTTGTTGACAAATACGATGGATCACTGAAAGCCGAACATGGTACCGGACGCAATATGGCTCCTTTTGTAAAGAAAGAATGGGGAGAGAAAGCGTGGGGTTTCATGCGCCGTATAAAACAGTTGTTTGATCCTAACGGAATTCTGAATCCGGGAGTAATATTCAACAACGATCCGGAATGTTTTATAAAGAATATAAAGGCGATGCCAATGACAGATCCACATATAAACCGATGTATCGAATGTGGATTCTGCGAGGTCAACTGCGTTTCAAGCGGCTATACCTTGTCGGCACGCCAGAGAATCGTTGTGCAACGGCATATACAAAATATGATCAACACAGGTTGTGATCCTGAAGCGATCAGAAACCTTGAGAAGCAGTTCTATAAAACAGGAATCGTATCTTGTGCCGGCGACGGCTTGTGCAGCACATCGTGTCCGATGAAAATAAATACTGCTGATCTCACCCACGACATCAGAGCGCAACATCTTCCCAAAGGAAGTACAGGCTACCGTGTGGGAAAATTTGCAGCTGATCATATAGGGGGTATTGAAAATTCTCTCAAACCTCTTCTGTCGGTAGCATCAGGTGTAAGATCGGTTATCGGTAACGATGCAGTCAACTCAATAGGCAAGGCCCTCAATTCAATCGGGTTCCCGTTATGGACCTCGACTCTACCTACCGCATACTACGCACATAGCATACCGCAATCGAACGCAATAAAAAAGCTTGTATACTTCCCGAGTTGCATCAACCGCACAATGGGTGCATCGCACGAAAAAAGCGGAACGCCTGCCGATCTCGTAGATACATTCGTCAAACTATGCAACCGTGCAGGTTATGAAGTTATTTTCCCAGAAAACATGCATGATCTATGTTGCGGCATGATATGGGAAAGCAAAGGGATGCCGGATATTGCAGACAACAAAACCGCTGAACTTGAGAAAGCGCTTCTTAAAGCATCGGATAACGGGCAGATTCCTGTAGTTTGTGACCAGAGTCCATGTCTCCACCGAATGCGCGAACATATCAAGAGTCTGCGACTCTTTGAACCTGCCGAATTTATCCATGATTATCTACTCGAATCTCTCAGCATAAAAAAACTCGACCGGACAGTTGCAGTACATGTCACCTGTTCATCACGTCTTATGGGCGTGGCTGATAAAATCATCGGTTTGGCAACCCGTTGTGCGACAAATGTTGTAGTACCATCTGAAATAGGATGCTGTGGATTCGCAGGCGATAAAGGATTCACTCTCCCAGGCCTGAACCGATATGCCCTTCGCAAGTTAAAGCCACAGATCGAGAAAGAGAAGGTTACGGAAGGATACTCCAACAGCCGCACATGCGAGATCGGATTATCGACCAACAGCGGTGTGCCATATAAATCAATTGTATATCTCGTTGAAGAAGCGAGCCGCTAAATCAACCAACCTATGACTAACTTAACGAAAAACAAACGACTGCTCGCCCTCGATATCCTGAGAGGTATTACGATAGCCGGAATGATTTTAGTGAATAATCCCGGTTCATGGGGCAATATCTATGCGCCGCTACGTCATGCATCATGGAACGGTCTCACGCCAACTGATCTGGTATTTCCGTTCTTCATGTTCATAATGGGAATATCGTCCTATATTTCGCTCCGTAAATATGATTTCACATTCACATGGCCTACGATTCTGAAGATACTGCGTAGAACCATAGTAATTTTTCTGATCGGAATGGGAATCGCATGGCTCGGACTCTTTCTGCGTGGAATAACCGGTGGAGCTGAGATTCTTGAGGCGGCCCTCAACTTCGACCATATCAGGATTCTTGGAGTGATGCCGCGTTTAGCGATATGCTACGGAGTGGCGTCAATTATTGCAATTACGCTGAAACACAAATACCTTCCGGGGCTGATAGTGGGTATGCTAATCATTTACAGCATTATTCTCGTTACTGGAAACGGATTTGAATTTGCCGACACAAACATTATCTCTATCGTTGATCATAAGGTTCTCGGACCAGCCCACATGTATGCCGACACTATTGACGGAGTCACTTTGAAATTCGATCCTGAGGGATTACTCAGTACCCTTCCGTCCATTGCCCATGTACTTATCGGATTCTGGACTGGCATGATGCTAATGAAAACCCACAATAATGAGGAGAGAATCAGAAATCTGTTCATCGCAGGTACAATTCTTACCATGTCGGGCTTCCTTCTCGACTACGGATTACCGATCAATAAAAAAATATGGTCACCTACATTCGTACTCACCACCTGCGGACTCGCTTCAAGCCTCCTGGGACTGCTGATATGGATAATCGATATAAAAGGATATAAGAAATGGTGTCGCTTCTTCGAGTCGTTCGGCGTGAATCCGCTCTTCATGTATGTTCTCGGAGCTGTTCTGAGTTTACTTATCTCATTTATAAAAGTTCCCTCGGGATCGACTGAATCAGGAATGATATCCCTTAAAGGTGCCGTCTATACTGATTTTTTATGTCCTTTGACAGGAAACGATACACTCGCCTCACTTATCTTCGCGTTGCTCTTCGTTGGCGTGAACTGGTGTGTAGGATACATATTATACAAGAAAAAAATTTACATTAAGATATGAAACTATTAGCTGACTGCGGAAGCACCAAAATTGACTGGTGCATTATAGACGGGAACAAAACCGTCAAACAGGTTTTCACCGGCGGAATGAATGCCATCATGCTCACTGAAGAAGAGATGGCTCAACGTATTGCCGATGAACTTATGCCGGAAATCAAAGATATCCCGGTTGATGAAGTCTATTTTTATGGAGCAGGCTGCATTTCTGAGGATGTATGTGGTAACGTTCGTCGTGCCATTGCGGCAAATATCCCGGCAAAAAGAATTGAAGTGGCAACCGATCTGCTTGCAGCCGCACGCGCACTATGCGGACATGAACCGGGCATAGCATGTATCATGGGTACCGGATCTAATTCATGCTACTACGACGGGGTATCAATAGTAGACAATGTTTCGCCACTCGGTTATATTCTCGGTGACGAAGGAAGCGGTGCCGTACTCGGCAAACTGCTTGTAGGCGATGTGTTGAAAAAACAGATTCCGGAAGAATTATGCGAACAGTTCATGCAGAAATATCAGCTCGACCGTCTTTCCATAATCCGACGTGTCTACAAAGAACCTTTCGCCAATAAATTCCTCGCCTCACTGACTCCATTTCTTCTCGAAAATATCGAGGAACCGTCGATCCACCGGCTCGTTCTTAATTCATTCCGGTCGTTTTTCATCAGAAATATCGCCAACTATGATAATTACACGGAGCTGCCTGTAAACTTTGTAGGTTCGATAGCTTATTATTACCGCGATGTTCTCAACGAAGCTGCTGAAAGCCTACATTGCCGGATAGGTACGATACTTAAAAGCCCCATGCAGGGTCTGATCGAATTCCATTCGCAGCTATAAATAAAGAATAAATAAACTTTCACCCCAATCAATAAACAAGCGATATCATGTTTGTAAAAATAACTGAACAACCCTCTCTCTACAACGACCTCGAAAATAAAAGCGTTGGTGAGATTCTTCACGATATAAACAATGAAGACAAAAAGGTAGCTCTCGCCGTTGAGAAAGCTATTCCGCAGATTGAAAAACTCGTATGTGAGATCGTTCCGAGAATGAAACGCGGAGGACGCATCTTCTATATGGGTGCCGGAACATCGGGACGTCTCGGCGTTCTCGATGCATCGGAAATTCCACCGACATTCGGAATGGATCCATCATGGGTTATCGGACTTATTGCCGGTGGTGACACAGCCCTTCGTAATCCGGTTGAAAACGCCGAGGATGACACCATGCAAGGATGGCGCGATCTTGAAAAATTCAATATAAACGATAAGGATACAGTGATCGGCATCGCCGCTTCAGGAACGACTCCCTACGTGATTGGCGCACTTAACGCATGCCGCGAACATGGAATACTCACCGCAGCTATAACAAGTAACCCCGAAGCACCTATTTCACAAGCAGCCGACATCGCTATCGAAATGGTTGTCGGACCGGAATATGTTACCGGAAGTTCGCGTATGAAATCAGGTACAGGACAGAAGATGATCTGCAATATGATCACAACTTCGGTAATGATCAAAATGGGTCGTGTAAAGGGTAACAAAATGGTGAACATGCAACTCTCGAATGCAAAGCTCGTAGACCGTGGCACACGTATGCTTGTAGAAGAGCTATCGCTTCCCTACGACGAAGCAAAACGGCTCCTGCTCATGCACGGATCAGTTAAAAATGCTACCGATGCCTATAACTCAACCCACTGATAAACCATGACCCGATTTCTTATTTCAGCACTACTGCTGATTGCAAGTTTCCATCTGTCAATGCTTCAGGCCGAAGAGTATACCCCTCTATATTACCAAAGAGCATCGCTATTTGAGAAACTGCCGGTTGACTCCAATGATATAGTGATGCTTGGGAACAGCCTTACCCACGGCTGTGAATGGAGCGAACTTTTCGATATGCCCAACGTAAAGAATCGAGGAATCAACGGTGATATCGTGCAGGGAATACGTGACCGTCTCGCGCCTATAGTAGACGGTCATCCCAAGAAAATTTTCCTGCTTATCGGTGTAAACGATGTTTCCCACAATCTTTCTGCTGATTCCATAGCGACAGCTATCGGTGATCTCATTACCGAAATACGGACAAAGACACCATCGACCAAGCTCTATGTGCAATCACTTCTACCGATTAATAATTCGTTCGGACGTTACAAACTTCTCAACGGTAAGGAGCAGGTTATACGTGACATCAATACTATCATAGAGAAAACCGCTGCTGAAAAAGGGTTCACTTATATAAACTCGCGACCTGCATTTGCCGATGAGAACGACAATTTACGTCCTGAACTGACAAACGACGGTCTACATCTCACAGGCGGCGGTTATCTGTTGTGGAAAGAGATTCTGCTCCCATACATCACCGAGCCTTAAAATATGATTTCTAAAATGAGAATAAAAAAATCTCTCCTATATCTTCCACTCATTCTGTCGGTAATCGTTCCAGGACGAATATCGGCAGCAACCGACACCGAAGTTCAGAATCAGGTGCAATCGGTGGGTCTCGTTCTCAGTGGCGGCGGCGCCAAAGGTATTGCCCATATAGGTGTGATTCAGGCTTTGGAGGATAATGATATTCCCATCGACTTCATAACTGGAACATCAATGGGTGCGATCGTAGGTGGTCTCTACTCAATGGGATATACTCCTGCCGAAATGATGATGCTTCTGGAATCGAAAGGTTTCTCAAACTGGTCAACAGGAAAAATCGACGAGAAACTGACCTATTATTTTTACAAGAATGAACCTACTCCGGCGATGTTAAATGTGCCGATAGCTACGCGCGATTCCACAAAAAGTTCATCTATTCTTCCTTCAAGTCTGATCTCTCCGATACCGATGAATTTCGCTTTCATGGAACTTTTCTCGGCCTATACGGCACAATGCGGAGGTGATTTCAATAAACTGTTCGTTCCTTTCCGATGCGTGGCTTCGGATGTGTACCGTAAACATAAAATCGTATGCCGTTCAGGAAGTCTCGGAGATGCAGTGCGTGCATCAATGAGTTTCCCAATCGTTTTCCACCCGATAGAGATGGACGGGGTGCTGGTTTACGACGGTGGAATTTATGATAATTTCCCGGTTGACGTGATGAAAAGCGATTTCGCTCCAACGGTTATGATTGGAGTCGATGTGTCGACTCCCGATGGCAAACCTAAAGCGAACGACTTGATTGACCAGCTGGAAGATATGATAATCCAAAACAATGATTATTCACTTCCTGCCGAAGATGGAATAAAATTGAAAATCAATCTTGAACAGTTTTCACTGCTTGACTTTCCAAAAGCGCGCCAGATATATATGATAGGCTATAACCATGCTATGGAAATGATGGATTCGATCAAAATGCGTATCACTACACGTGTTCCGGTCGAAGAGCGGCGTTTAAGAAGAGCTGTGTTCAAATCCTCCACTCCCTATCTCACATTTGACTCAGTCAATGTGACCGGAGGTACCAAACGCCAGAACCGATATTTCGAGAATCTGTTTCTCAACTCCCACCGGGATACATTTGGAATAGTCCATGCCCGCGATAGCTATTATCGTGCCATTACCGGAGGAAAACTCAGGAATTTCATACCGAATGCGGATTATAACGATGCCACCGGAATGTTCACTCTGAATATAAAGGCATCGATAAAAGACAATCTCAATGTAGGGTTCGGCGGATATATCACTTCCTCTACCAATTCAATGGTGTTTTTAAGCGGTGGGTATAATTCTTTGTCAATCAAGAATTTTGAATCAAAGGTAAACGCATGGGTGGGACAAAGTTACATGGCAGCTCAAGTCAATGCACGAATTTTCCTCGGCTCAAGACGTCCCACATCACTATCGGCTGACGCGGTAATCTCACGTATGAACTACAATTCTTATGACCGATTCTTTTATGAGGAGAACCCGACATACGTATCTGATCTCGAAGCGTTCGGACGTATCAAATACACTATTGCCACAGGCCGTAACAGTAAGTTCGATATCGGAACCGGATTCGGTCATCTCGCTTATCGTTTCTACCCGACGCTGACAACAGCCGATGCTAAGTTGAAAAAGAATAATTCGCTGTATAATTTAGGACAACTGCAGTTCAGGTTCATGAGAAACACGCTCGACAATAATTCCTATCCCACTGCAGGATCCTATCTCAAAGCGACTGCCGAAGGATTTGCAGGCACATATCACTATAACAGCGCCAACAAAATCGATGAATCGACACGTAGCACACGCCCGTGGGTCAGAACAGAATTCAATTACAGAAATTACACCACGCTCGGCAACAAGTTCTCTATCGGACTCGAAACCAATCTACTCGCTTCGACCCGAAATCTACCGTCAACTTACGATCAGGCGATTGTTACAGCCGAAGAGTTTACTCCCGTTCCGGAATCGTTCAACTCATTCAATCCCGACATGAGGGCCTACAGCTATGTGACAGCAGGAATCGTACCTATTCTGAAAATATCAGATTATCTTCAGTTACGAACTACATTCCACTGCTTTCTGCCGTTCAGAAGAATAAAGGCCGACCTTATAAAAAAGCCGTATTATGGCAAATGGTTCTCCAATCCGACTTACATAGCCGAAGTGGCAGCTGTCTATAATTTCCCGTTCGCATCACTGTCGATCTACGGAAATTATTGCGATGCACCTTCACGTAAATGGAGTGGCGGTATATCGTTCGGACTATATTTCCTTGCTCCGAAATTCTTCTAAGAAAGAAACTTAATTTATCGTCGTGCTTTCAACAGGAAAGCGCGACGATTTCTTTATGTTCCATCTACCCGACTCATCCATAGTGACAAGCATACATGCCACGTCGGGAATCTGCTCTATCATCGCTATCGCCTTGTCGGCCTCCATTGCCATACATGCTGTTGCAAGCGCATCGGCAAGCATTGCCGTAGGAGCTATTACAGTGGCGCTAAGAGTCGAAGTAACGACTGGATAACCGGTTAGCGGTGAAATCGTGTGTCCGTAATGCTTCCCATCGGCACGGTTGTGATAGTTACGATAATTACCGGAAGTAGCAATTCCACAGTCGGTAATATCTATAACCATCAGCTGCTGATGGATTACGGATGTATCGCTTTCGACCGGAGCATCGATCTGTATATGCCACAATTCACCATTACGGTTACGTCCGGCAAGCGCGATTTCACCTCCGATTTCCACCATATAGTTACGACATCCGTTACGTGAAAGCATGCGCCCCACTTCATCACATCCGAATCCTTTTGTTATTGCGCTGAAATTAAAAGTAGTTTCTTTAGTTTTCTTAATCATCACGTCATTCTCGATACGACAGCCCTTAATTCCAACGAACGAAAGAACAGAATCTATCTCGTCAACAGACGGTTCGGCCAAACTATTATCATAGCCGAATCCCCACAAATTAACCAACGGCGAGACTGTTGGGTCAAACGCTCCATTACTCATGCGATTAACCATTTGTGACGCATCGAGTACCTCACGTATCATCGCGTCAACACCTACTGAGTCATTACGGTTTATAGAAGTGATCAGAGATGCGTTATTAAATGGTGAAAGCGAAAGTTCAACATTTCGCATAACATTACGGATCGAATCTGACAGATCATTATCAGCTTCATAAATGACAGAATAAGTCGTGTTCCACACCATTCCGGCATCGTTAATATACTTTTGTCTATTGCATGAAGAAAAAACAACGGTTATAAACAGCAGAGCATATTTAATTAATATACAGACATTTAAGAACGATTTCATCATCTTACAGATTATTTTTCATCAAAAGTAGCATAAATTTTTTAAATTTTTGTCGTACCTTAGATGATATCAACCATATAATATAACTGCTATAGTCATGAATCGCTCATTCCTTTTTTTAGCCAACGGTTTTGAAGAAATAGAAGCTCTAACCGTTGTCGATGTTATGCGCCGTGCCGGTATGGATATAAAAACCGTATCAATTTACAATACACAGGAAGTGACCGGCGCACACGGAATCATCGTGAAATCAGATCTTATTTTCAATGAAGCCGACTTTAACGAACCCGAATGGCTTATTATACCCGGCGGTATGCCAGGTGCAAGTAATCTTGCTGAGTATGCACCTCTCGTAAACCTTCTTAAAGAACACTACAATACTGGTGGAAAGATAGCGGCAATATGCGCAGCTCCGGCCGTTGTGCTTTATCCGCTCGGAATTCTTGATGGAAAAGAAGCCACATGCTACCCAGGATTTGAGAAAGGACTTACCAACACCACTTTACGGGATATGCCAGTTGTGGTCGCCAAAAATCTGATCACTGCCAATGGCCCTGCATCAGCTATGAAATTCGCTCTGTCGATCGTTGCTGAATCAATGGGCATAAATATAGCTCAGGAAATAAGCGAAGGAATGCTCTGCAATTCCTGAACAATACAATATATAATATGCGGTTCATGAGCCTGAATGGTATCATGAACCGCATATTATATTTACTTAATAGTATTAAGTAAAGTTTTATTGCTTATCGATCAATTTTGATAGAAGTGCATCTACCTCTGCAGCTTTAGGCTGAATTGCGATAATCTCACCTGAGGGAGCAACGAGAATAATTTTTCCGCCGGCATCAGCAGCAAGATACTTCATCCATATATTTCCACTATCATTCAGTTCCACAAGGTTGAGCCACGGATAACCGTCATTTTTAATACTCTTCTCCATCGCTTTCGTATCACCGATTTCACGAGCGACTCCAATAACTGTGAAACCTTTGTCTTTCCATTTTTCATAAACGGGAATCAACTCCTTAGAGTGCTTACGGCAACTACCGCACCACGATGCCCATAAATCGATAATAGCATATTTTCCTTTAATGAGATCGGAAAGTATGTGCATATTCCCTTGAAGATCTGGGGCGCTGAAATCAGGAAAATATTTGCCTACTTCAGGTTTTCTATCACTTATATGCTGATTAAGAGCAATTGTGTAAGGATGGTTAGGATACCGGTCGGCATAAACATTCTTGAAAATTTCAAGACCTTTATTAAATTCTTTGCTATTATTAATCATACTGTTATAGATAGTGCTGAGTGCTGCCAGAGTTCCATCGGTTTCCAAAAAGCGGTAACTTGCTTCACTTACAAGATTCTGCACGGAATCCATGTGATTTTTCACCATCTGTCCTGCAGGCGTTAAATTATTACCGGAGTCGCGTAAATCAATTAATTCTTTCAAAAGAGAATCCTTACGTTCAGCTGATATTCCTTCTTCCTCAAGCAACGTAAAGAGTTCGTACATCCTCGGCACATAATATCTTTTAGACTCATGGAGACTGTAATATTCATTTTTTACACCACTTTCATCGTAGATACGTTTCCTTTCATCAGATGCTTTATTCAATCGTTCAGTGAGTGGTCCAACACTTACCTGCTTGAACTTATCGATAGTATCCATTTCAAATTCCACCGGAACACCCTCGGCGAAAAACTCATTATTATACCAGCTACCGGTCAACGGTTCGATGCCAACAATCAGATTATAGGCAATAGTATCAGTGGTAAAAAGATCATATTCAAATTTACCGTTATCAACGGGTATCAATATAGTTTTATTTACACGCATATCATCACCTGCAGGCAAAAGAATAAGCCAGCTTGCCGTAGGTCGATTATTTATAATCCCACTAATATTGGTTTTGATTCCCTTAGGCTTATAGTTCAGGTCTATGCCGTGTACGTTCCACGCGCCATTTCTTTCTATAAAATCAAAAACTGTATCAGAAGGAGCAAGCGGATCAAAAACAAACGTAGCGCGGATATGAGCTGAATCACCACCATAGACATGTGTCCTCAACGGCATACCTTCAATTCGGCGAACCTGATACTTGTTGTCGGTAATCCGGCTTTCAAGATAAATGTTCGTATCGGCTGTCACCCAATAACGCGGACGCGAGTATATATCAGCATCAATCCTCGTAGAGGTATCGGAAAGATGTACCGCAGCAATGCGAAAAGTGATAGTGCCTGACTCAAATTCAGGCGCTTTTACCGTGCGCGGTATACCTGATGTCAAGGCGAACAATGCCAACGATCCTAATACAAGAAATAACAACCGTTTCATATATAAATAGTTAAATAAAGAGGTTAACGAAGATCAATCAGACAAATGTACATATAATTTATGACAATATTATTTTCCTCAACCAAAATCACATAAAATTGCGATGAATTACAAAAAATAATTTATCTTTGCAGCATAAATGCCATTGGGGTGCTTGTCAGAAGACAGGCTGAGATCAGACCCATCGAACTTGGGCGGGTAATGCCGTCTACGGAACAACGCGACAAAGATATTGTCGATGTATAGGTCATTTCAAAACTCCATTACGGCAGTTATATAAACGGAATGACCTGAATGAAACACTATAAAACAGTTTTATCCATCGCAGGATCCGATTCCATAGGAGGAGCCGGAATACAAGCTGACATAAAGACATGCTGCTCCATCGGTGTGTATGCAATGACTGTTGTCACTGCTGTAACCGCACAGAATTCAACAGGTGTAAAAGGTATACAAGTTACCTCACCCGATATTTTGCGATTACAGCTTGATACTGTTCTGTCAGATGTAATGCCCGATGCCGTAAAGATAGGAATGCTTCCGAACGCGACATGCGCTGAGATCGTTGCCGATGCAATCGACAAGTATCGCCAGACAAACATTGTTATTGACCCTGTGATGCTGTCGTCATCGGGATATACACTTTCAGGTGAGGATGTTAAATCAATTCTTCTTAATCGTTTGATCGGTAAAGCCGCAGTTCTGACCCCGAACACAACTGAAGCATCTGTTCTTACACAATTACCAATCAATAATATTAATGATGCTATCTCTGCCGGGGAGCATCTCGCATCACACTATCGGTCGACTGCTATTCTTATCAAAGGCGGTGATTGTGCCGAAAACGGTAGTGTAACAGATATTCTTGTCGCCGGCAGTAAAACATGTCAATACACTCATCCTCATATATCGACGCGAAACACCCACGGTACCGGTTGCTCACTGTCGAGTGCTATAGCTGCATACATTACATTAGGACAAACAGTCTCCGAAGCAATAGAATCGGCTATTAAATGGGAGCAGAAAGCGATTAAAGCAGGGGCTGAATTTGAATTCGGATCACCCCACGGTCACGGCCCATTGAATCACATGCTAATAAATTAAACTTTATGAAAATAACTGTAAACAACGAAATCAAGGATCTAACACCTGGAACTACAGTTGAAGAACTTGTCGAGTCACTGTATCAATCAGCAGGTGGGATAGCTGTCGCAGTAAATGGAAAGCTCGTAAAGAAGCCTGAACATCAGGCATTTGTTCTTCAAGAAGGCGATGATATTGTAATAATAAAAGCTGCGTATGGCGGATAATTTTAAAATTATAATCTTCACTCCGGAACAGATGATCGACCGCGAAGCCGAGAAAATAACTAAACTTCTCGCTTTTGGTGCCGACTATGTTCATCTGCGAAAACCATCCGTACCCGAAGGATACATAAATCATATACTTGAAAATATTCCTGTACACTACCGCAAAAGAATAAAACTTCACGACCATTATCATCTCGCCGTGAAATACGGAACCGGAATACATCTAAATTCGCGGAATAATGATGTACCTGCCGGAGTAAAGAATGTATCAAAAAGTTGTCATTCGATTGCTGAAGCCGCAGCCTGTCACTCAATGGAATATGTGACACTGTCACCTGTTTTCGACTCTATCTCGAAATCGGGCTACATGTCATCGCCAGGATTACTTTCCAATGAGATCGGACGATTGAAAACAAACGTAGTGGCACTCGGTGGAGTAACAATACAATCAACCGAACTACTGAAGGAACATTCATTCTCAGGTGCCGCGATGCTCGGATCGGTATGGGATATTAAAGGCGGTTATGAATCGACCTTATCATATCTTATGCGCCGAAATTCATTATTACAGTTTATTACTAACGGAATTTCACCGGAAGAAACTGTCAAACAGGCATATAAAGCTATTGAGGGAGGATGCCGGTGGATACAGATCAGAATGAAGAATGCTCCGGTAGAAGCAATGCGGGAAGCGACACTTGAATTATTACCGGTGTGCCGCAATCTCGGCATCACATTGATTCTGAACGACAATATTGAGCTGGCAGCTGAAACTGACGCCGACGGAGTGCATCTGGGACAAACCGATAGTTCTCCGATCATGGCGCGTCATCTACTCGGTACAGACCGGATTATCGGACTCACTGTAAATACCCTCGAACAATTACCTCAATCCCTAAGCATGCCAGCAGATTATTTCGGTATAGGTCCGTTCCGATTCACAACTACAAAACAAAAGCTGGCACCTACACTTGGAACCGAAGGATATATCCGCTTCATCGACGAGATGAAACGCTTGAACGACTTCCGTCATTTCGTAGCGATAGGTGGAATAACAACCGATGATATTCCCGATCTCGCGCAAACAGGAGTTCCCGGAATTGCCGTTAGCGGGGCAATCTCAAAAGCTGATGATCCGGTATCAACAACCCGAAAATTTTTAGATTCAATAAACCAATACATCAAAATAAGATATTAATGACTGATATATTAAAAATCGGCGACAGGGAATTTTCATCCCGTCTTTTCGTGGGAACAGGTAAATTCTCATCACCCGACAAAATGCTCGAAGCCGTCATAGCTTCTCAATCACAAATGATAACCGTAGCTATGAAAAGAGTAAACATGATGAATGAAGCTACCGATGACATGCTTACCCACATAAATCGTGAGAATGTGCAGTTGCTTCCTAATACATCAGGTGTCCGCGACGCTAAAGAAGCTGTCCTCGCGGCAAAGATGAGCCGGGAAATATTCGGAACGAATTTTATTAAGCTTGAAATTCATCCTGATCCGAAGTATCTCCTTCCCGACCCTATCGAAACACTTAATGCCACAGAAGAACTTGCCAAAGAGGGATTCATTGTTCTACCTTATATTCAGGCTGATCCTGTTCTGTGCAAACGTCTCGAAGAAGTCGGAGCAGCTGCTGTGATGCCACTTGGATCACCTATTGGAACAAACAAAGGTCTTAAGACACTCGATTTTCTTGAAATCATAATTAGCCAAAGTCGCGTTCCTGTTATTGTCGATGCCGGCCTCGGAGTTCCATCACATGCCGCACATGCAATGGAACTTGGAGCGGATGCCGTTTTAGTGAACACCGCCATAGCTGTAGCTGATGATCCAGTAGAAATGGCCGAAGCATTCCGGTTGGCTGTAATTGCCGGACGCAAAGGATTTCTCGCAGGGCCCGGAGCCGTATCTTCTCATGCACACGCATCAAGTCCGTTAACTTCATTCCTTAACTAATGACTAATATGAAAATATCGAATATCGACGTATCGTCATATCCCAACTCAGAGAAAATATATGTACAGGGCAAACTCTTCCCTGAAATCAGGGTGGGAATGCGTAAAATAAATCTCTACCCTACCGTTACTATAAAGAACGGCAAACGGACTGAACATAAAAATAGTCCGGTAGTCGTATATGACACCAGCGGAATCTACACCGACCCCCATTATAATATTGACATAAACAAGGGGCTGCCACGAATGCGTGAACAATGGATCAATCAACGCAACGATACCGTTGTTCTCGACAATATAACAAGCGAATATGGCAGAAAACGGCTCGCTGATACAAGTCTTGACAGCATCCGATTTCCAATTAACCACTGCCCGAGAATAGCAAAAGATGGTAAGCGCGTCACTCAGATGCATTATGCCCGCAAGGGAATCATAACCCCTGAGATGGAATATGTTGCCATCCGTGAGAATCTGAACAATGAGGAACTTGGAATAAAGACACATATCACACCTGAGTTCGTACGCGACGAGATAGCTGCCGGTCGTGCAATAATCGCCGCAAACATAAATCATCCCGAGGCGGAACCAATGATTATCGGTAAAGCATTTTCGGTAAAACTTAACACCAATATCGGAAATTCGGCTCTCTCGTCAGGCATAGAAGAAGAGATTGCAAAGGCCGTGTGGAGTTGCTATTGGGGTGGCGACACACTCATGGATCTTTCAACCGGAGACAATATTCACGAAACACGCGAATGGATTATACGCAACTGTCCCGTACCGGTAGGAACAGTACCTATCTATCAGGCACTTGAAAAAGTTAACGGAGATGTAAGAAAATTAACGTGGGAAATATATAGAGATACGCTTATCGAACAATGCGAACAGGGTGTGGATTATTTTACCATTCATGCCGGCGTACTCAAGGAACATGCATCGCTCGTAGGAGATCGTCTCACGGGATGTGTATCGCGTGGCGGATCTATCATGACACAATGGTGCGTCCTGCACGATTCAGAAAGCTTCCTTTATACTCACTTTGATGAGATATGCGAGATTCTTAATAAATATGATGTGGCTGTTTCACTCGGTGACGGTATGCGTCCGGGATCGACACATGATGCCAATGACCGGTGTCAGTTCCTCGAACTTGACGTTTTGGGAGAGCTTACTGAAAAAGCATGGAATCATGATGTTCAGGTACTGATCGAAGGTCCCGGCCACGTTCCAATGCACAAGATAGCCGCAAATATGGAACGGCAACGCAAGGCTTGTCATGAAGCGCCGTTTTATACACTTGGTCCTCTAACCACCGATATCGCCCCAGGCTATGATCACATAACATCGGCAATCGGAGCCGCAAATATAGCATGGATGGGTACGGCCATGATATGTTACGTGACTCCTAAGGAACATCTGTCACTTCCAAATCTTGAGGATGTGCGCGAAGGTGTGATAGCTTATAAGATCGCCGCCCATGCCGCCGATCTTGCCAAAGGATTACCGGGAGCCGAAGTCCGTGATAATGCTCTCAGTAAAGCCCGTTATGATTTCAGATGGAAAGATCAGTTCAATCTTTCACTCGATCCTGAGAAAGCACGCCGATTCTATCTCGAATCGCGACGTAACGCACCCGATGCCGATGACCGTTTCTGCACCATGTGCGGCCCTAACTTCTGTGCGATGAGAATTTCACAAAATATAGCTGAGTCATGCATGAACTGAAAGAATCGCCGTGGGGTCACGGCTTCGCCGATGAAATAGACCAATGGCCGTGGGATGAAACCATGCGGAAGATTGAGGCGATGACTGAACATGATGTTGAGAGAGTACTGACAAAAGCCGGCAGGAAACAGCAACTTACTCCCGACGATTTTATGGCGCTTATATCGCGTGCTGCCGAGCCTTATATCGAACAGATGGCGCAACTCAGTATGGCGTTTACACAGGAGCGTTTCGGAAAAACGGTCTCTATGTATATACCTATGTATGTGTCCAATGCATGTTCCCACGCATGAGTGTACTGCGGGTCGAAGCATAACAATTACTTTAGTCGAACAATACTCACATTGGAGCAGATAGAAAATGAAT